>JACOVB010000347.1 GCA_016177555.1 Candidatus Rokuibacteriota bacterium | reverse complement strand
GGCCGGGCGGGCTCGCCTTCTCGGCGGCGGCGATCATCTCGGGGTTGAGGTCCATCCCCACCACGCTGCCAGGGTCCACACGCCGGGCTCTCCCCATGGTGAGCGTGCCGGGACCGCAGCCGACGTCGAGCACCGTCATGCCCGGCTCGAGGAGCTCTAGAAGACAGCGGTGGCTGTTCTCGAGGGTCCGCGCGGTCAATACGGCCAGGGCCTCCCGAGGGACGTAGGCGTGATCGGTCGGGCGCATCAGAGCAGTCTCGCCACGAGGGTGAGCCGCCCGTCCACCTGGACGATGGCCCCGGGGCCGATGATCGTCGTGGACTCGCGCTCCTCGATGATGGCGGGCCCGTCTATGCACATGCCGTGGCGGAGGGCATAGCGGTCGTAGACCGGCGTGTCCGCGTGGCCCCCCGCCTCGGGGAAGTAGGCCCGCCGGCGTTTCTTGACGTCGGGCTCGATGCCTGCGGAGCTGGGCCCCTCGGCTGGGCCCTCCTTGGCCGAGACGCTCGGCGCGGGGCCCGAGACCACGACGCGCCAGTTCAGCGCCTCGATGGCGACGCCCATTGGCGTCCGGCTGTAGAGCCGCCGGTAGGCGTCCTCGAAGGCGGCCGTGACGGGCGCGAGGCTCTGCGGCCCGAGCGGGCCCCCGGGGACGGCGGCCTCCACCTCGTGCCCTTGGCCCAGGTAACGCATCTCGGCGCTGCGGCGAAAGGCCATGTCCCGCTCGGCCACCCCCGCGCGGCTCAGCACTTCCCGTCCTTCCGCCTCCATCTCGGACAGGAGCCGGTTGACCTGCCCCCAGTCGGCACGGTCGAGCCGCTGGGGGGCTGTGCGCACGAAGTCGAAAGCCAGCGGCGCGGCCAGGAGGCCATAGGCCGAGATGGCGCCGGCGGCGAAGGGGATCAGGACGCGGGGGACCTTCAGGATGCGGCCCACGTTCCAGGCATGCACGGGACCCGCGCCCCCGAAGGCGAAGAGCGGGTAGGCCCGCAGGTCACGGCCGCGCTCGATGCCGTGGATGCGGGCGGCGGCGGCCATGTTCTCGTTGACCACGCGGTGGATGCCCCAGGCGGCCTCGATGAGGGACAGCCCCATGGGGCCCGCCACGCGCTCCTCGATGGCGCGGCGGGCAGCGTCCACGTCGAGCCGCATGCGGCCCCCGAGGAAGAAGTCGGGGTCGAGGTAGCCGAGGAGGAGGTCGGCGTCGGTGACGGTGGGCTCGGTGCCGCCGAGAGCATAGCAGGCCGGGCCCGGATCGGCGCCGGCGCTCCGGGGGCCGACCTTCAAGAGCCCCATCCGGTCCACGCGCGCGATGGAGCCGCCGCCGGCGCCGATCTCGATCATCTCGATGACGGGGACGCGGATCGGCAGCCCCGAGCCCTTCTTGAAGCGGTCGGCGCGGGCCACCTCGAACTCGCGCGCCACGAGGGGCTGGCCGCCGTCGATGACGCAGGCCTTGGCCGTGGTGCCGCCCATGTCGAAGGAGAGCAGCCGGTCGGCGCTCATCTGTCGCGCCGCCTGCGCCGCGGCCAGGGCGCCGGCCGCGGGGCCCGACTCCACGAGGCGGATCGGCAACCGCTTGGCCGTCTCGGGCGTGGCGATGCCGCCCGAGGAGAGCATGATGTAGAAGCGCCCGGGGATGCCCATCTCGGCGAGCTTGCGCTCGAGGTCGTCGAGGTAGCGTGCCATGAGCGGCATCACGTACACGTTGGCCACGGTGGTGGAGGTGCGCTCGAACTCGCGGATCTCGGGCACCACCTCGGACGAGCAGGAGACGGGCAGGCCAGGGGCCATCTGTGCGACCAGGGCGGCGAGGATTCGCTCGTGGGCAGGATTGCGGTAGGCGTGGAGCAGCGAGATCGCGATGGCCTCCACGCCCTGGGCCATGAGGGCGGCGATGGCCGCCCGCGCCCCCTCTTCGTCGAGCGCGCGGAGGACGCTGCCGTCCGGGAGGAGCCGCTCCGGGACCTCCAGGCGCAGGTGGCGCGGGACGAGGGGAGTGGGCTGGTCGATGAAGAGATCGTACATGTCGTACCGCCCCTCGCGGCCGATCTCGAGCGCGTCGCGGAAGCCCGCCGTGGTGAGCAGACCGGTCCGGGCGCCCTTGCGCTCGATGAGCGCGTTGGTCGCCAGCGTTGTTCCGTGGATGAGTGTGCGGACGCTCGCGGGTGCGCTCCCGGCTTCCTGAAGCAGCGCCACGATTCCTTGCTCCACCGCCTGTGCGGGATCCTTCGGCGTCGTGAGCACCTTGCCGACGCGCACCGCGCCCGTGGCCTCGTCCACCCAGACGAGATCCGTGAACGTGCCGCCGATATCGACGCCGATGCGGGAAGTGCCGCGTGAGGACAGGGCCATCGCGCGCTAGTGTAAGAGCCGCTTCGCAGGGCGTCAAGGCGCCTGACGGCCTTGACCGGCACCATGATTGCTCCTATCCTTGCCGCACCTCCGGCTCGTCCCGGAGAGCCATCCATTCGACCACCCCTCAAGGAGGCTCCGATGAAGATCCGCCGCCGTGCACCGTGTCTGTTGGCCATGGCTGCCCTGGCCGCGACGTTGCTCCTGCCGTCCTCGCTCGTGGCCCAGCAGCGGAGACTTGTCACCATCGCGTCGGGCTGGGTGGTGGGGGTCTACTACCCTCTCGCGGGGGCCATCTCCCGCATCGCCTACAAGGCGAAGGACCTCAATATCCGTGCCACGGTGGAATCGTCCGGCGCCTCGGTGGCCAACGCCCAGCTCGTCGGCTCGGGCGACGCCGACTTCGCGCTCCTCCAGAACGACATTGCCTATTACGCCTACAACGGCGTGACGCTGTCGGCCTTCCAGGGCAAGCCCGTCAAGAACATGGGGGGCGTGTTCACGATCTATCCGGAGCTCGTCCACGTGGTGGCGACCAAGGCGTCGGGGATCAAGGGCATCCGCGACCTCAAGGGCAAGAAGGTGGTGCTCGGCCCGCAGGGGTCCGGCACCGAGGCCAACGCGATCCAGGTCATGGAGGGCTACGGGCTCAAGGTTGGCGACGTCCAGGCCGAGCGCATCGACGCCGCGGCCGCGGCGGATCAGCTCAAGGACGGTCGGGTGGACGCGGCCTTCTTCACCACCGGGCTCGGCTCCGCCGTGATCGTGGACACCTTCATCTCCGGCAAGACGGTGCTGGTGCCGGTAGCGGGGAGCGAGGCCGCGGCGCTGATCAAGAAGTACCCCTTCTACACGACGGTGAAGGTGCCAGCCAACACCTACAAGGACCAGGCCGAGGCGCAGACGGTGGCTGTCATGGCGATGATGGTGGCCAGGGCCGAGCTGCCGGAGGACCTGGTCTACAAGTTCACCAAGGCCATCTTCGACGACCTCAAGCAGTTCCACGAGGCGCACTCGGCGGCCAAGAGCCTGACGCTCGAGACGGCGCTCAACGGCATGCCGATCCCCCTGCACCCCGGCGCGGAGAAGTTCTTCAAGGAGAAGGGCGTCAAGAAGTAGCGGAGGAGTGGCGGTGGTCGTCCGT
>JACOVB010000316.1 GCA_016177555.1 Candidatus Rokuibacteriota bacterium | reverse complement strand
TCTCGAGCGTGTGGCCCGACCACCCGCGCGTGTATTTCGAGGAGTGGCCCGATCCCCCGATCGCCGGCATCCGCTGGGTGTCCGAGACCATCGAGATCGCGGGAGGGCGGGACATCTTCCCGGAGCTGCGGGTCGGGACTTCCGCGAAGGAGCGGGAGGTGGACCCGGCGGAGGTCGTGCGGCGCGATCCGCAAATCATCCTGGCCTCCTGGTGCGGCAGGCGCGTGGACATCGAAGCCATCCGCCAGCGCCCTGGCTGGGCAGGGGTCACGGCCGTCAAGTCCGGGCGCATCCACGAGCTTGACGGGGCCGACATCCTGTCCCCGGGACCCTCGGTCCTCGCTGGGTTGCGGCTCATCCACGAGATCATCCAGGCAGCCCTGGATGAGTAAGTGAGACCCTCGAGGTGTGACTGCACCAGCGATTCCCAATACCCTGATAGTGCAGCTGTAACTCGACCTTCAGCGGGGACTCAGGCGGGCGCTTCGACGTATCCGAATATTTGAAAGCCCGCGGGAATCGCGGTGCTACGATGAAGTCCTCCTCAGAGCCCCACGGAGACTGAAATGCTTGCGCACCCAGAGCGATTCTTCGAGGACCGGTTCGGCCTGACGCCGTCCGCCATGGAGCGGCTGCTCGGGTCCAGCCTGGCAGGCCGCGTGGATCACGCTGACCTCTATCTCGAGTATCGCGTCTCCGAGGAGCTCGTCCTGGAGGAGGGCGCCGTCAAGAAGGCCTCGCGCCACCTGAGTCAGGGGGCCGGGGTCCGCGCCCAGTCCGGAGAGCGGACCGGCTACGCCCACACCGACGAGATCTCGCTGCCGAACCTCGAGGAGGCGGCGCGCCAGGCCCGGGCCATCGCCGAGCACGCCCGCACCTCGGCCGTGGTCCCCATCGACCGCGGGCGCCAGCCCCACGATCTCTACAGCCTCGCCGAGCCGCCTCTCGCCGCCGACCTCGGCCGAAAGCTCGAGCTGCTGCGCAGCGTCGATGCCGCCGCCCGCGCCTGGGACCCGCGCGTGCGTCAGGTCATCGCCAGCCTCGGCAGCGAGGAGGTCGTGGTTCTCATCGCGACGCCGTCGGGGCTGACGGTGGGGGACGTGCGGCCGCTCACCCGGCTCAACGTGACGGTGATCGCGGAGGACGGCGGCAGGCGGGAGATCGGCACCCACGGCGGCGGGGGCCGCGTCCCGTTCGACTTCTTCCTGGAGGCCGAGCGCTGGCGCCGCTTCGCCACTGAGGCCGCGCGGCAGGCGGTGCTCAACCTTGCCGCGGTGGACGCGCCCGCCGGCACCCTCACCGTGGTCCTCGGCCCGGGCTGGCCGGGGATCCTGCTCCACGAGGCCGTGGGGCACGGCCTCGAGGGCGACTTCAACCGCAAGGGCACCTCGGCCTTCTCCGGCCGTCTCGGCCAGAAGGTCGCCTCCGAGCTCGTGACCGTGGTGGACGATGGGACCCTCGCGAACCGGCGGGGCTCGCTCAACGTGGACGACGAGGGCACGCCGACGGGCCGCAACGTGCTCATCGAGAACGGGATCCTGCGCGGTTACTTGCAGGATCTTCTCAACGCGCGCCTGATGGGCATGGAGCCCACGGGCAATGGCCGCCGCGAGTCCTTCGCGCATCCACCGATGCCGCGCATGACCAACACGTTCATGCTCGCGGGCCAGGACGACCCGGAGGAGATCATCCGCTCCGTCCCGCGGGGGCTCTACGCCGTGAACTTCGGCGGGGGGCAGGTGGACATCACGAGCGGGAAGTTCGTCTTCTCGGCCAGCGAGGCCTATCTGATCGAGGACGGTCGCGTCACGGCGCCGGTGAAGGGTGCGACCCTGATCGGCAGCGGCCCGGAGGCGCTGACCCGGATCTCCCGCGTCGGGAACGACCTGCAGCTCGACGAGGGCGTCGGCACCTGCGGCAAGGACGGGCAGTCGGTGCCCGTGGGCGTGGGGCTGCCGACGATCCGGATCGACGGCATGACCGTCGGGGGCACGCAGGTCTGATGCTCGATCTGCTCGCCGACCTCCTCGCCCGCGCCACGACGAAGGGGGCCACCGCGGCGGATGCCTTCATGGTGGAGGCGCAGGCCTTCTCCGCCCTCGTGCGCCTCGGCCAGGTGGACACCGTCAAGCACGCGCGCGAGCAGCGCCTGGCGCTTCGCGTGTTCGTGGGACAGTCAGTGGCCGCCGCCTCCACCTCGGACCTGAGCCGCGAGTCCGTCGGGCGGCTGGTGGAGGACGCGGTGTCGCTGGCGCGGATCACGAGCCCGGACGAGCTGGCGGGACTCCCGGACGCCGCCGAGCTGGCGCATCCGCCGCTGCCCGACCTCGACCTGGCCGATCCCACGGGGCACGATCTGTCGCCCGAGGAGAAGATCGACCTGGCCCGGCGCGCGGAGCAGGCGGCCCTGGACTTCGACCCACGCATCACGAATTCCGAGGGCGGGGACTTCTCGGATCATCGGGCGTGCTACGCCTACGCCACGACCCACGGCTTCGCCGGCGAGTACCGCGCCTCCTCCTTCAGCCTGTCGGTGGCGCCGGTGGCCGCGAGCGGCGGGGAGATGCAGCGGGATGCCTGGTATCACGTCACGCGCAAGCGCGCCGCGCTCGATCCGCCGGAGGAGATCGGCCGGAAGGCCGCCGAGCGGGCGCTCCGCCGGCTCGGCGGCCGGTCGGTGAAGACGGCAGAGGTGCCGGTGATCTTCGACCGGCAGACGGCGGCGAGCCTCCTGCGTCACCTGGCCGGCGCGGCCTCGGGGCCGTCGCTGTACCGCGGCGCCTCGTTCCTCCTCGACCGGCTCGGGCAGTCGGTGGCCGCCCCCTCGGTGACCATCGTGGACGACGCCACGCGGCCGGGCGGCCTCGGCTCGCGCCCCTTCGATGGGGAAGGGCTCTCGGTGCGGCGCACCGTGCTGGTGGAGAAGGGCGTGCTCGTCTCCTACCTGCTCGACACCTACACCGGCCGCAAGCTGGGGCTGCCCTCCACGCACCACGCTGCGCGGGACGGCAGCGGCGTCTCGGTGTCCACGACCAACCTCTACCTGGCCGCGGGCGAGTCGAGCCCGGAGGCGCTCATCCGGAGCGTCACGCAGGGGCTGTACGTCACCGAGCTCATCGGCTTCGGGGTCAACGGCGTCACGGGCGACTACTCCCGCGGCGTCGTGGGGCTCTGGATCGAGAACGGGGAGCTGGCCTATCCGGTGGAGGAGATCACCATCGCGGGAAACCTGCTGGACATGTTCCACGCCGTGGAGGGCGTGGGCAATGACCTGGTGTTCCGGGACCGGACTGCGTCGCCGACGCTCCTGATTGGCCGCATGGTGGTGGCCGGCTCCTAGCAGGCTGCTGAAAAAGGCCCATCTGCGGAGGTACGGCGCCCTCAGCCGCACGCTCAACGTGGCTCGCTCACGCTCGCCCGGGTCTCCGGATGCGCTCACCTCGCCTCCGGCTCGGCTCGCCAAGCGGAGTACGCCTCGCGTGCGTCCGTCGGGCGCCGCCTCGCATCTGGACCTTTTTGAGCAGCCTGCGGGTCTTTCAGCACGCTGCTAAGGGAGGGACCGCGAGTGATCGTCGACAGCCACTGCCATCTGCACGATGCTGCCTTCTCCGATCTGCGGGCGACGCTCTCCCGCGCGCTCGAGTCCGACGTCTGGGGCGTCGTGGCGGTGGGCTGCGACCCGCAGAGCAATGCGCGGACGCTCGAAGCTGTCGCCGCCAACGGCAAGGCCGTATGGCCCGCGCTGGGCTTCCACCCGGAGTGGGCCCATCTCACCGACGAGGAGCTGGCCCAGGTCGAGGAGCAGGTGATCGCGAACCATTCCAGGCTCGTGGCGCTGGGGGAGGTGGGGCTTCCCTGGTACAACCTGGAAGGGGCCGCGGACGCGGCCTCTCTCATGATGCGCGGGCGAGAGCGGCTCGGGCGGCTCCTCGGTCTCGCCACGCGCTTCGACCTGCCGGTGGTGATCCACGCTCCGCACGGCGCGGCGGTGGGGGCGCTCGAGGCGCTCAAGGCGGCCGGCGTGGAGCGCGCGGTGTTCCACTGGCACAAGGCGCCGCAGGAGGTGACCCGCGCCATCCTGGACGCGGGCTACTTCGTCTCGGTCACGGCGGAGGTGGTGTACCGGGAGCGCGATCGCGAGCTCGTGGAGTGGGTGCCGCTGGATTCACTGCTCGTGGAGAGCGACGGGCCGTGGCCGTACAGGGGCGAGTTCGAGGCTCTGGCCTCGGGGCCGTGGCTTGTCTCCCGCGTGGCGGAAGAGGTGGCCAAGATCAAGCGGCTTCCCGTCGACGAAACCATGTACCGGCTCTCCGTCAATGCCTGCCAGCTCTTCGATCTCATCTGGGCCTAGCCTCGGCGCAGCAGTGAGCGCAGCGGTGATGGCCGAGCGCTTCAGCGTCGGCGTGGGGGGCGCGGAAGTGGTCGGCGTCCTCCATCGGCCTCGGCTTCATGAGCCGAGCCCCTGCGTCGTGGCCTGCCACGGCATGGGCGCTTCCAAGGACAGCGACAAGTATCTCCTCCTCGCGCGCGAGCTGCCGCCCGCGGGCCTGGCGCTGGTGCGCTTCGACTTCCGCGGCAGTGGCGAGTCCGGCGGAGCCTGCCAGGGCGCGACGGTGGCGAGCCGCATCGCCGATCTCGAGGCCGTGCTCGCCCACCTCGGCGGGCACCCGCACCTCGATGGCCGCTTCGGGTTGCTTGGCTCGAGCCTCGGCGGCTTCGTCGCGCTCTGGGTAGCCTCACGGCAGCAGCCACCAGGCGCCGTGGTCACCTGGAACGCGCCGGCCAATCTCCTGGACCTCGCGTCCGGGCAAGGATCGGAGGCCCCCGGTCCTTCGCCGGCGCTGATCGCGGAGGTGCGCGCGGGTCGCCACGCCGAAGCCCCTGCGGGCGTCCGCCGCGTCCTCGTCATCCAGGGCGACCACGACGAGGTCGTGCCGCCGGCCCACGGCCGGGCGCTCTTCGAGCGCGCCCGTGTGCCGCGGGAGCTGTGCATGATCGAGGGCGCCGACCACCGATTGTCCGAGCCGCTCCACCGGCTCCAGGCCCTCGAGCGCAGCCGCGAGTGGTTTCTCCGCTACCTGGGCGGCACCCGCGTCTCCGGTTCGTAAAAAGCCTCCCGCGTCGCCTGATCCGCGCCCCCCAGGGGGAATCCTCGATCAACCCCGTCTCACGGCCGGCCTCGACCCTGGGGGCTTGCGGCCGCTCCTTGACCCGGGCGGCAGCGTTCCTGTAGCGTCCTGGCATGGGTCGCTGCGGCTCACCGGAACACCCACATGATGACGACCCCCAGGGCGCAGCGGTAGATGACGAAGGGCAGGAGCGAGCGGCGTTGCAGGAAGTTGACGAGGAACCACACCGCCGCGAGCCCCGCCAGGAAGGACGTGAGCACTCCCATGCCGAGGGGGCCCAGGAGCGCCGGATCGAGTCCGTGCCCGAGCAGCTTGAGCGCGCTGTAGCCGCCCGCCGCGGCGGTGATCGGGATGCTGAGCAGGAACGCGAAGCGCGCGGACGTCACGCGGCTCATGCCGGCGAAGAGCCCGGTCGTGATCGTGATCCCCGAGCGAGAGGTGCCGGGGATCAGCGCGATGGCCTGCGCGACGCCGACGGCCATTCCCGCGAGCCAGCGCACGTCGGCCGGCGCCTGGGTGAGCTGGCGGCGGCGTGAAGCCTGGCGGTCCGCGATCCACATGACGAGGGCCCAGACGATGAGGGAGACGGCCACGACCATGGGGCTCCGGAGGCGCGTCTCGATGGCCGTGCCCAGGAGGAGCCCCGCCAGTCCCGCGGGCACGGTGGCGGCGGCGAGCAGCACGGCGAGGCGCCGGTCGGTCCCGAGCGCCATCTCCACGAGGTCTCGCCGGAAGTAGACCAGCAGCGCGGCGAGCGTGCCGAGGTGGATGGCCGCGTCGAAGGCGAGTCCCTCGTCCTGCCAGCCCAGCAGGCGCGGGATCAGGATCAGGTGGCCGGAGGAGGAAACCGGGAGGAACTCGGTGAGCCCCTGGATGATCCCCAGCACCGCGCTCTGGAAGTAGGTCACGGGCGGCCCCGCGCCGGCCGCGGAGCCTAGTGCGCGTCCAACGAGTTTCGCCTGCACCCCGCGGGCGCCCGCAGGGTGCCGGCCCAAATGACGAGCCAGACGAGGCCCGAGGGAGGCGCCGGCCGGAGGCGTACGTGGGTGTACGTCGAGGACCGGCGCCGACCGAGAACGAAGTATGGCGAAGTT
>JACOVB010000342.1 GCA_016177555.1 Candidatus Rokuibacteriota bacterium | reverse complement strand
CTCGCGGTGGTCGTCGCCATCCTGCACGCGGAAGTAGGCCTTGAGGAGGTCGATGACGGGGAGGTACGGTGTCGCCTCCCCGTAGGAGACGGAGTGGCTCTCGAGGAGGAGCCACCCTGAGTTGCGGTGGGAGTGGGTGAGCTCCCAGAAGAGACGGGACTTGCCGACGCCGGGCTCGCCCGCAACCGCGACGAGCTGGCCGTGGCCCGCGCGGGCCTCGGCGAGCGCGCGGAGGAGAACGTCGAGCTCCGGGGCGCGGCCGACGAAACGCGTCAAGCCCCGGGCGGCAGCGGCCTGGAAGCGGGACCGCACCGCGCTCGCCCCGGTCAGCTCGTACACCTCGATGGGCGCCGACAGCCCCCGTACCGCCACGGGGCCCAGCGGGGTCACGTGCACGAAGCCCTCGGCCAGGGTGAGAGTGTCCGACGTGAGCAGGATGGAGCCGGGATCCGCGAGCTGCTCCATGCGGGCGGCCAGGTGGGTGGTCTGGCCGACGGCGCTGTAGTCCATGTGGAGATCCGAGCCGATGGCGCGGACGACGACCTCGCCGGAATTGAGCCCCACGCGGATACGGATGGGGATGCCCTCGGCGCGGCGGATGCCGTCGGCGTACTGCTTGACGGCGTCCTGCATGCCCAACGCCGCGTAGCAGGCACGGACGGCGTGGACCTCGTGGGCGAGGGGGGCGCCGAACAGCGCCATGATGCCATCGCCCATGACCTGGTTGACGGTGCCCTCGTAGCGGTGGACGGCGTCCATCATGTGCGCGAGGACGGGATCGAGGAGCGCGCGGGCCTCCTCAGGGTCACGGTCGGCGAGGAGCTCGAGCGAGCTCTTGAGGTCGGCGAAAAGCACGGTGATCAGCTTCCGCTCGCCTTCGAGCGCGGCCTTCGAGGTGAGGATCTTCTCGGCGAGGTGCCCGGGGGTGTAGGCCTCAGGGGACACGAAGCGCGGCAGCCCGCGGGCGCCGGCCGGCGCCGGGTGCCCGCATCCGGGGCAAAACCTGGCCGAGGCGGGCAGCGGAGCGCCGCAACTGGAGCAGGCCAGCGCCAGCGGGGCGGCGCACTCGTGACAGAACCTCGCCTGAGGCGGGTTTTCCTCCTGGCACCGGGGGCATTTCATGGGAGTCTCCCGCGGGCCTGGCCGGTCGAGGCACAGAACGCCGTGGACGGAGGCCTGGGAGAACGATACGGTGAAGCGGGACGCCGTTCAAGGCTGAGAATGCGGGCGATGCGGGAGATCGACGCCACCCGTCCTCCGGATGGCGAGCACATCTCGACCCGGCCACGAGGCCCCCGTGGGTCCCGCCGCTGCCGGAGCAGAGCACGGCAGCGCCCTCGCCGCGGCTTGCCGGCGCCGCGCGGTGGGCTCACACTGGGCCCGTGCCCCTTCACCCCGGCGACCGGTTCGAGTTCCCCGTCACCCGCGCGGAGTGGGAGGCGGGGCTCCTTCCCCTGACGGGGGCGTTCCGCCACCTGGTCGCGCCGGCCGGGGAGCCGACCTCGGTCACGCTCCGGGCGAGCGCCGGCCGGCCGACCGCGGCCGTGTGGGACGGGGAACGCGGGTTGCTCGAGGTCTCGACTCCGGAGGACCTCGGCCCGATGACGGGCGCGGCACGGCGACTCGAGCTCCACGTGGAGGAGGCGGACCCGCCCTGTTTCCGCGTGGGGCCGCTAGGCCAGGGGTCCCTGGACCTCACCTGGGGGATCGCCTCGCGCGAGATCGCCGGCGTCTCCGTCCGCTTCGATCCGGGCGACGCCGAGCTCGTGGCGGCCTTCGCCGACGGGATGGAGGCGCCGCTCCCCGCCTACGACCTCAACCGCTGGGCCCAAGCGATCGCCCTGACTCCCGGCTTCGACGAGCTGGTCTCGCTGCCGTTCCTCAGGGACGTGATTCCCTACGAGCACCAGATTGCGGCCGTCCAGACGGCGCTCAACCGGATGCGGGGGCGCGCCCTGCTGGCCGACGAGGTCGGGCTGGGCAAGACCGTGGAGGCGGGGATCATCCTGTCGGAGCTCTGGCGGCGGCGGCTCGCGCGACGCGTGCTGGTCCTGACGCCGCCCGGCCTCGTCACGCAATGGCAGGAGGAGCTGCGGCGGAAGTTCAGCCTCGACTTCGTGACGCATGACGCGGAGCCGTTCCGGCAGGCGGGCGCGGAGGCCTGGCGGCGATTCGAGCGCGTGGTCGCCTCGTTTCACACCGCCAAGCGGCCGGAGCACGCCCGGGTGATCGAGGAGATCCCGTACGACCTGGTGATCGTGGACGAAGCCCACCACCTGCGCAACGCCCGGACCGTTCTCTGGCAGTTCGTCAACCGGCTCCGGCGGACGTTCCTACTCCTCCTCACCGCGACGCCGGTCCAGAACGATCTCGAGGAGCTGTTCAACCTGGTGACGCTGCTCCAGCCGGGTCAGCTCAAGACCCTGCGGGCGTTCCGCCGCGATCACGTCGCCCGGGGCGACAAGCGACAGCCCCAGGACCCGGAGGGGCTGCGCCGGCTGCTGGCCGACGTCATGATCCGGAACCGCCGCGCGACCACGAGCGTGGCGGTCACGCGCCGGATCGCCCGGACCCTCACCGTGGAGCCGAGCGCCCCGGAGCAGTCGTTGTATGCCGAGCTGTCGGAGTTCCTCCGCGCGGGCTGCCGCCGGGGTGGGGAGATCACCCGGATGATGGCGCAGACCCTCCAGATGGAGCTGGGCTCGAGCCCCCGGGCGGCCGCCGTCACGCTCGAGCGCCTCATCGCCCGGCCCGGGTGGGACCCGACGCTCCGGGACCGCCTGCGTCGCTTCTCCGAGCAGGCCCGCGCGCTGGTCGACGACGCCAAGAGCCGCGCGCTCCTGAGCCTTCTCCGCGCATGGCCCGACAAGCTCTTGGTCTTCACCCGGTTCCGCGCGACCCAGGAGCACCTGGCCGGCCTGCTGGGCGAGGCCAGCGAGCCGTTCGGCCTGTACCACGGGGGCCTGCGCCGCGCCGAGAAGGAGGACGCCGTCCGGGCCTTCGAGGGCTCCGCGCGGATCCTGGTCTCGACGGAAGCCGGTGGCGAGGGGCGCAATCTCCAGTTCGCCCACGGCCTGGTGAACTACGATCTTCCCTGGAACCCGATGCGGATCGAGCAGCGGATCGGGCGTCTGTCCCGGGTGGGCCAGACCCGCGACGTCCACGTCTTCAACCTCGTCGCCCCGGGGACGATCGAGGAGACACTCCTGGAGG
>JACOVB010000340.1 GCA_016177555.1 Candidatus Rokuibacteriota bacterium | reverse complement strand
GCGGCCGGGGAGGTCGCGGAGTGAAACGTCCCACGAGTCCCGGTCCCGGCGAAGCGGCTGCAGCTCTCCAGGCTCAGGCGGATCGGTGATGGGGTACTTCTTCGGGCGCCTGCCGATCTCGCTCGACCCGGTCGTGACCCGAAAAGAGTATCTCGACGCGAGTGACCGCGCGTTTGAGTCGCTCGCGCACGAAGCGGACCGTCGGGACACCGCGTACCGGCATGCTCTTGACTACCTCGCGGCGGGCCGCCCGGCACGGGCCGCCCGCGCCTTCTCATCGTTGCTCGGGCCGCGGCCACGCGATCCGGCCCTTCACCGCATGCTGGGGATCAGCCACTTCCGCGCAGGGAATGCTCGGCTCGCCGCGCGCCACCTCGAGACGGCTCTCATGTTGCTCACCCGCGCCGAGAGCCCGGGCATCCCCCTCGTTCGCACGCTCCGGATCGAGGTCGAGGCCTCCGTCGTGCGGCTGGCCCTCGTGGCTGCGTACGAACGGCTCGGTCATCGGGCGGGTGTGATTCGCTGCCTCTCCCAGAACCGGCCGCTGACCTGGCCCATCCCCTCCCGCCGCGGCCTGTGAGCCCACCATCGATCGCTGGACGGCTGCAAGAGTTGCAGCGGCGGTGCCAACTCCCTCGGACAGGAGGTTGGGCTACTCGATGTGATACTGGCGCAGCTTGTAGTGCAGAGCCCTTGCGCTGATCCCGAGGATCTTGGCGGCCCGCTCGCGGTGCGAGGTAACCTCCTGGAGCGTCTTCCTGATCACCTGCTCCTCCATCGCGTGGAGCGGGAGCCCGAGAGGGATCGTGATGCTTCGCTCCGGTGGCGACCCGGTCATGACGGTGGACGGCAAGTGAACGGGGCGGATGACGCGGGCTCCAACGGTGACGACCAGCCGCTCCACGAGATTCCGGAGCTCCCGGACATTGCCCGGCCAGGCATGCTCGCGCAGCATCTGGAGGGCCGCAGCCGAGAGGGACTTCTCAGGGCGGCCGTACTGGGTACAGAACTCTCGAACAAATACGGTGGCGAGCAGGGGGATGTCCTCCGGCCGCTCGCGAAGAGCGGGCAGAGTGATGGGCACCACGGCCAGCCGGTAATACAGGTCCTCGCGGAAGGTGCCACCCTTCGCGGCCTCCGCGAGGTCTGTGTTCGTGGCAGCGATGAAGCGGACGTCGACCGCGAGCGGCCGGTCCCCGCCCAGCCGGCGGACCTCCCGCTCCTGCAGCGCCCGGAGGAGATCGACCTGCGTCTTGGGGCTCATCTCGCTGACCTCGTCCAGGAACAGGGTCCCGCCGTTCGCCTGCTCGATCCGCCCGGCCTTGGCGCCGATGGCACCCGTGAAGGCGCCCCGCTCGTAGCCGAACAGTTCCGACTCGACCAGCGTCTCCGGCAACGCGCCGCAGTTCAGCGTCACGAACGGGCCCGCGTGCCGCGAGCTCCGACTGTGGATCGCCCGTGCCACAAGCTCCTTCCCAGTCCCCGACTCGCCCATGATGAGCACCGTGGCCAGGGTGGGCGCCACCTGCCGCACCGCCTCGTACACCTGCCGCATCCGAACGCTGCGTCCCACGATCAGGCCGAAGGCGGCCTTGATCGCGACCCGCTCTCGAAGCTGCTGCACCTCCTGCCTCAGCGCCCTGTGCTCCAGGGCCTTCGCCACGAGGTGCAGGAGCCGCTCCGGATCGACGGGCTTCGCGAGGTAGTCGTAGGCGCCCAGTTTCATCGCCTCGACGGCGCTCTCGACGCTCCCGTAGGCCGTGAGGAGGATCACCTCCGCCTCCGGGAAGTGTCGCTTGGCGGCTTTCAGGACCTCCAGTCCCCCGGTCCCGACCATACGCAGGTCGGTGATCACCAGGTCGAACCGCCCGTCCTGGAGCCCGGCGAGCGCCTCCTCACCGCTGGCCGCCGCCACGACCTCGTGGCCCGCCTTCTCGAGGATCTTGGCGAGCGCCTCGCGGATGTTGCGCTCGTCGTCGACGACGAGGACGCGACCGGCCATCACCTCGTCTCGCGCCGTCTCCCGGACCCGCCGGATGGGAGCCGGATGATCATCGTGGTCCCGCTCCCGAGATGGCTCTCGACGTCGATGCTGCCGTCGTGCCCCTGGACGATCCGGTGAGCGATCGGCAAACCGAGACCGACCCCGGTGGGCCGCGTCGTGAAGTACGGGTCGAACACGTGAGGAAGGACGTCCTCGGCGATCCCGGGTCCTGTGTCCCTCACGGTCACCTCGGCCCAGTCGCCGTCCCTTCGCGTCGCCACCCCGAGAGAGCCCCCGATCGGCATGGCCTGGAGCGCGTTGATCATCACGTTGAGGAAGACCTGGGAGAGCTGTCCCTCGTCGCCGGGGATCGTCGTGAGATCGGGATCAAGGCGGGTCTCGATGGCGATGCCGTGGCCCGCAGCCTCGAAGGCGACCAGGCCGAGGACGCGCTCGACGAGGGCAGCGATGTCGACCGGCTTGATCTCGGGCACCGAGGGCTTCGAGAAGCGGAGGAAGTTCTCCACAATTCGATCGAGGCGCTGCAGCTCGGATCGGAGCACGTCGAGGTATCCGCCGACCGCGTTCCCGGAGGGCGGCCCGGGCGCGAGCTCGGCCTGGAGCAGATGGAGGTTGAGGCCCAAGGCATGGAGCGGGTTCTTCACCTCGTGGGCCACTCCGGCTGCGAGCGTGCCCAGCGCGGCCAGCGTGTCGGATCGCCGAAGCTGCGCCTCGAGCCGGCTCACCTCCGTGATGTCGCGGAGCAGCACGACCAGGCCGTCCGTCTGGCCGGACTCGTCCCGCAGATCCGACGCCGAGGCGCGCACGGTTACCCGCCGGCTTCCCTCCGCCGTCAGCGCGAAGTCACGTTCCTGAAGGAGGCGATCTCCTGAGAGGGCGCCGAGGACCCACGCGGTGAGGTCAGGGGCGCTCTGCAGCGCTTCGCCCACGGGCCGCCCCCTGATCGCTGACGCTCGGAGACCCAGAAGGCGCTCGCCCGGGCCGTTCAGCGAGGTGACGGCGCCGCGCGCGTCGAGGGTCAGGACGCCCGTCGGGATGCTCTCCAGGATGTTCCGCATCAGGCTCTTGACGCGCTCGAACGTCTCGGTGACGGCCCGGTAGTTCTGGTACGCGCCGAACAGGACGATGCCGATGGCCGCGAGGACGAGGAGCGCCGCGAAGGCCGCGACCAGTTCCGGCCAGCCCAGCCCCCGGACGAGGCTGGAGGGACCCGGGGTGGGAGCAGGAAGTCCCGAGCTCAGGAGCCGGTGCCGCTCGTACTGGATCCCGACGGCGAGCCCGGCAGCGAGAAGGAGGGCGACGAGGGCGAACGCGGAGAGCGGCACCCAGATGGGGACATATCCGAGGCGCGGCTGGCCAGGGCGAAACATTCAGCCCGCGAGGACGGACCGTTCACTCGCGGCCCGCTCACGCCACGTCATCGTCCCGATCGTCGCGAGAGCGCAGCAGCTGGCTTCTTCCCATCCCGTCTGGTCATCTGGAGGGGCACTCGGGGTCACTGTAACACCCGCCTCTGCGTCGGGGAAGCGGGTCACCAACGCGATGCTCACGCTGTTGACCGGCTTCCCGCCGCCATGCTAGAAACGGGTGACCCGTCCCCCGACACCCAGGAGGCCTCCCATGGATCTGAACTACACGCCCGAGGACGTCGCCTTCCGCAAGTCGGTACGCGCCTGGCTCGAGCAGAACCTGCCGCGCAACCCGATCCGGACGCTCCAGGAGCGCCGGGTCTGGCACCGCAAGCTCTCCGAGGCGGGTTACCTCGGCATGGGCTGGCCCAAGGCCTATGGCGGCGGGGATGCGAGGCCCATGGAGCAGGCCATCGTGGCCGACGAGCTGGCGCGAGCCAGCGCGCCGGCGCCCACCAACGGCCTCGGCCTCGGCATCGTGGGCCCCACGATCGTGGTCCACGGCACGGACGCCCAGAAGACGCGTTACCTCAAGAAGATCCTCACGGCCGAGGAGCTGTGGTGCCAGCTCTACTCCGAGCCCAACGCGGGCAGCGACCTGGCCGCCCTCCGCACCAGCGCCGAGGACAAGGGGGACCACTTCATCGTCAACGGGCAGAAGACCTGGACCAGCGCCGGCTCCATCGCCGACTGGGGGCTGCTGCTGGCTCGCACCGACCCCGCCGTGGCCAAGCACAAGGGCATCACCTGCTTCCTCATCAACATGCGCCAGCCCGGCATCGAGGTGCGGCCGCTCAAGCAGATCACGGGCTCCTCGGAGTTCTCCGAGGTGTTCATGACCAGCGCCCGGGTCGAGAAGACCGACCAGATCGGCCGCCTCGGCGAGGGGTGGGCCATCGCCCAGACGACGCTCGGCTACGAGCGCGGCGGCCGGGCCCTGGCGCGGATCACGAGCTACGCCTCCCAGTACGGCCGGCTCGTGGAGGTGGCGCGTCGGCTCAAGCGGCACGGGCGCCCGCTCATCGACGACCCCGTCATCCGCCAGAAGCTCGGGCGCATCTGGGCCGAGCTCGAGGTGGAGCGCTACGGCGCCCTCCGGATGCTGACCCTGCTCGAGCGCGGCGAGCACCCAGGCGCCGGCGGCTCCCTGACCAAGCTCTCCTACTCCGAGTTCGAGAAGCGCTTCATCGAGCTGGCCATGGAGATCCTCGGCCCCTACGGCCAGCTCACGGAAGGGGCGCCCGAGGAGCTCAGGCTCGAGATCGACACCGCCGTCGGCGAGCAGGGCACCTGGGCCTACGCCTTCCTCTGGTCGCGTGCCGGCACCATCTACGCCGGCTCGTCCGAGATCCAGAAGAACGTCATCGGCGAGCGCATCCTCGGGCTGCCCAAGGAGGCCCGCGCCGACCGCGTGGGAAGCGCGCGATGAACTTCTCCTTCAGCGAAGACCAGGTTCTGCTCCGCCACTCGGTGCGCTCCTTCCTCGACGAGCACTGCAGGCCGGCGCATCCGCGAGCCATGATGGACGATGCCCGCGGATACGACCCCGCCCTCTGGAACGAGATGGCCAAGCTCGGCTGGCTCGGCCTGCCCTTCCCCGAGCAGCACGGCGGCGCCGGCCTCGGGCTGGTGGAGCTCTGCATCGCCATCGAGGATCTGGGGCGCGCCGCCTACCCGGGCCCCTATCTCTCCACCGTGGTCCTCGGGGGCCTGGGGCTCCTGCTGGGGGGCTCGGCGGCTCAGAAGGACAGGTGGCTCCCCGCCATCGCCTCCGGAGAGAAGCGGGCCAGCGCCGCCCTCATGGAGGACGCGCTGGACTGGGACCCCGCCTCCACTGCCGCCACCGCCGTCACGGCCGGTGGTGGCTGGACGATCTCGGGCGTGAAGCGCTTCGTGCCATGGGCGCACGTGGCGGACATCGTCCTGGTTCCCGCCCGCAGCCCCGAGGGGCTCTCGCTCTTCCTCGTGGACCCGAAGCAGGCGGGTGTCGCGCTGAGGCGGATGGTCGGCATCGACCTCTGCAGCCGCTGGTCGGAGATGCGGCTCGAGGGCGTGCGCGTGGGCGCGGATGCCGTCGTCGGCCAGCCGGGGACGGCGGGGCCCGTGCTCGAGTCCCTGCTGCGGCGGGCGGCCGTCTGCGCGTCGGCCGAGATGCTGGGGGCGGCGCGCCGCTGCCTCGACATGAGCGTGGAGTACGCCAAGGTGCGCGAGCAGTTCGGCCAGCCCATCGGCTCCTTCCAGGCCATCCGGCACCGCTGCGCGGAGATGCTGCTCGACGTCGAGAACTGCCACTCGGCGGTCTACTACGCCGCCTGGGCGCTCGAGGCGGGCGCCGAGGTCGCTGCCGTCGCGGCCTCCATCTGCATGTCCTACGTGAGCGAGTCGGCGCGGCGGGTGTGCGGCGACTCGATCCAGGTCCACGGCGGCATCGGCTTCACCTGGGAGTACGATCTCCACCTCTACATGAAGCGCGCCAAGGCGCTGGAGCCCCTCTTCGGCGACGCCGAATTCCACCGGGAGCTCATCACACGCCACGTCGCCGGAGCCAGATGAAGGGAGCGCAGCGCAAGAAGGCCGCTCCCCGGCGTGCCGGCGGGCCGCTCACCGGCGTACGGGTCATCGACCTCACGTCCTACATCGCGGGCTCCTACGCGGCCATGATGCTGGCCGACCTCGGGGCCGACGTCATCAAGGTCGAGGCGCTCGAGGGCGACTCCTTCCGCGAGCTGCCCGGCTTCTTCGGCTGGAACCGCGGCAAGCGCTCCATCGCCGTCAACCTGAAGGAGCCGGAAGGCCGCACCATCGTCCACCGCCTCGCCCGCACGGCCGACGTGGCCATGGAGAACATGCGCCCGGGCGTGGCCGAGCGCCTTGGCGTGGGCTACACGGACCTGCGCCGGCGGAACCCGCGGATCATCTACTCCTCGGTCACCGCCTTCGGATCGGACGGCCCGTATCGCGACCGCCCGGGCTTCGATCCCCTCGCCCAGGCCATGGGCGGAGTCATGACGCTCCAGGGCTTCGGCGGTCCGCCCCAGTACCTGCGCATTGCCACCACGGACTACTACACGGCCGCCCTCGCCGGCCAGGCGATCCTGGCCGCGCTCTTCGCCCGCGAGCGCACCGGCCGCGGCCAGCGTGTGGAGACCTCGCTGCTCCAGGGCGTGCTGGCGCTGCAGTCGGGAAACGCCATCGACTACGCGGGCAAGCAGCACGTGTTCCGGGACAACCCGACGTACCGCCTGTACCGGGCTGGCGACGGCGAGTGGTTCTTCCTCGCCTGCGGCAACCAGTCGTTCTGGGGAAAGCTCTGCCGGGTCATCGGCCGGACCGACCTCGTCGACGACCCGCGCTTCGGCTCCTGGCTCCTGCGCCTGGACAACCGCGAGGCGCTGATGCCGCTGCTGGAGGCGACCTTCGCCTCCAGGCCGCGCGCGGAGTGGCTCAAGATCCTCGCCGACCACGACATCCCGGCGGCGGGCACCCAGACGCTGCTCGAGTTCATGGACGATCCCGCCGTCCTGCACCTCGGGATGATCGTCAGCTACGACCACCCGGAGGTTGGCCGGCTGCGCATGATGGGCCAGCCGCTCCGGTTTTCCGAGAGCCAGGCCCCCGATGCCGGGCCGCCCCCGGTGCTCGGCCAGCACACCGACCAGGTGCTGCGAGAGATCGGCTTCCGCGACCGCGCCATCGAGCGCCTCCGCCGCCGCGGCATCGTGCGCGGCGGCACCGCGGGGAGGGCCGGATGACCCAGGCGAGGCTGACGCGCCGCCCGCCCCGCTGACCTGGCCGCCTGCCCGGGCCCCCCGCCGAGTCCAGACATTGCCCGGATCGGCTCATCGTTGTACACTCGTCATACGTTCCTAGCATCGATAGTGAAGGAGGGCGTCATGGACACGGTGACGATCTCGCCGAAATTCCAGGTCGTGATCCCCCGGGGCATCCGGAAGTCCCTGGGGCTCGTGCCCGGCCAGAAGGTGCACGCGCTCGTCTACGAGGACCGCATCGAGTTGATCCCGCTCCGGCCCATCCGGAAGATGAGGGGATTCCTCCGGGGGATCGACACCACCGTGCCGCGCGAGAGAGACCGGGTGTGAACGTCGTGGATTCGTCGGTCTGGCTCGAGTACTTTGCCAACGGCCCTGGCGCCGGCTTCTTCGCGCCCGCCATTGAGGACTCGGCCCGACTCGTCGTTCCGACGATCTGTCTGCTGGAGGTCTTCAAGCGGGTCCTGCAGCAGAAGGGGGAGGGGGCCGCGCTCCAGGCCGTCGCGCTCATGCAGCAGGGACAGGTCCAGCCGATGGATGCCGGCATCGCGATCAGAGCGGCCCGGCTCGGCGTGGCCCACAAGCTGCCCCTGGCCGACAGCGTGGTCCTGGCCGTCGCGCGGCACTGCGAAGCGTTGCTGTGGACACAGGACGCCGATTTCGAGGGCCTCGACAATGTGCGCTACCTGCCCAAGGGGCGCGCCCGCTGACGGCCGGTGCCATTCGCCTACTTCAGGAAGCTCAACCGGCGGCAGCAGGCAATCTATCTCCGGAGCGACGGGATCACGGCCGTCCCGCTGCCCCGGGCCCCGACGCTCCGGCCCCTCGTGGCGGAGCTGGCGGAAGCCCTCCGCGGCGAGGAGCGGCCGCCCACCGAGCAGGCCGCCCAGCGCCTCGCAGCGGGCCTCGCGTCAACCCTCGGGGTGCCCCCGGTGAGGGTGCAGGTGCTCGCGGCCCGGCCCCATGCGAAGTGGGGCGAGCTGCACGGCCTGTACGAGACGTCCCGCCGGCCCGGCCAGCCGCCGCTCATCACGCTCTGGATGCGGACGGCGCGGCAGAAACGGGTGGTGGCGTTCCGGACATTTCTCCGGACGCTGCTGCACGAGATGGGGCACCATCTCGACTACACGCTGCTGAGACTCGGCGACTCGCTCCACACGCAGGGCTTCTACCAGCGCGAGTCGCACCTCTTCCATCAACTCGTCACCGACGGAGGCCAGCGCATGGCAACGATCGAGGAGCAGATCGCACGCATGGAGCGGACGGCGGACGACTTCACAGCGGCCACCACGGGCGTGCCGGAGACCGTCCTCTCCAGGCGGCCCGACGAGAAGAACTGGGCCCCGAAGGAGATCGTCTGCCACATGCGGGACACGGAGGAGGGGTTCATGGGACGCTTCCAGGCCATCCTGGAGATGGACGAGCCCAGGTTCCTCCCGGTGCAGCCGGACCGCTGGGCCACCGAGCGCCAGTATCTCCGCAACGACGCCGCCGAGGCGCTGGCCGCCTTCCGGGCACGGCGCGCGGAGTGCCTCGCCTTCCTGCGCGGGCTGCCGCCCGAAAAGTGGGAGCGGGGCGGCATCCACGCCACACGCGGTCGGATGACGATCAAGGACTTCGTCGCCCTGATGGCGTGGCACGACGACAACCACCTGGATCAGCTCAGGCGCGCCCTCGACGGCAAGCCCTGAGCCACCCCCGATCACGGAGGCCCGCGCTCAGGCGCGTGCCTGCTCGATGGCGTTCCGGATCAGCGCGGCGTAGCGGTAGAACAGGTGCGCGAACTTGCCGTACGGCAGGGCGATGAACAGGGCGGCGACCATGCCGAGGTGAATCGCGAGCAGCGTTCCCATCGCCGGTGTCTCGCGCAGGGCGAGCAGCAGGAGTCCGGTCACGCTGGTCAGGAGCAGGGCCAGCAGGAAGGCCACGTCCATGCGCGCCATCCGCCGTTCCGCCGGCACCGGGTCGCTCTGCCACTTGAGGGACAGGAGGCCGGCGGTCCCGATCACGAGCATGACCCCCCCGAGGGTGCCCAGGACGACGGGGGCGCTCAGGAGCGGATACGGCGCCGGCCAGCCCAGGAAGTGGTCGTAGATGGCGGCCACCGTCGTCGCCGCCAGATCCAGCAGGAAGCCGTAGAAGACGAGGTGGTGCAGCCACCGTCGAGCGTGAGAGAAACCCACGTCCGGATAGTTGCAGCCCGCCCCGCCCCCCCCCAGGTAGCGCAGGCTGAAGGCATCCGCCGTCGCGCGCAGGAAGGCCCGCGCGTCGAGCATCTCGCCCGCGCTCCCGTGCGTGTCGCGCCAGAAACGGATCACCCCGCCCAGCAGCACCGCCAGCCCATAGAGCGTGATCGCCAGGGCCGGCAGGACCATGGCCGCGTATGGGACCACCGCGTAGAAGGCGCCCGGCCCGACGTGGGTCGAGAACAGCAACCCGGGCCCCCGCAGGGCGAGGACCAGGAGCAGGACGACGGCCACGGACACGGCGCCGATGAGGCCGCCCGCCAGGCCGCTGCGCCGGTACAGACCGGAGAGCACTCGGGGCCAGCTGTAGCCCCGGTACGTCTCCATTCTCAGCTCGGCGAAGACCTTGGGGACATTGACAGCGAACTCGTGCGGCGGCGCGTACTGGCACGCGTAGTAGCAGTCGCGACAGTCGAAACAGAGGTTGGCGAGATACGTCAGGTCCCGGGCGGCAAAGGCCCGCCGCAGCTCCATCGCGGGAAACACGGCGCAGAACCCTTCGCAGTAGCGGCAGGCGTTGCAGATGACCATCTGCCGCTCGGCTTCCTTGATGAGCTCAGCGGCTGGCATGCCGGGCAGCCTCCCTGCCCGCGATCCTGCCGAACACCGTGCCGATCGTGAGCCCGAATCCCGCGAGGTACCCGCGCCCGAGGATGTTCCCGGCCATCACCTCTCCGGCCGCGAAGAGATTCGGCGCCGGCCGACCATCCTGCAGGACGACCTGCGCGTGCCGGTTCACGGTGACCCCCAGGTAGGTGAAGGTGATCCCCGGCCGCAAGGGATAGGCCCAGAACGGCGGCTGGTCCACCGGCAGCGCCCAGTGGCTCTTGGGCGGATGAAGGCCCTCCGTCCGGCAGTCGTCCAGCCGCGAGGGGTCGAAGGACCCGGGCCGGACAGCCCGGTTGAATGCCTCGACGGTCGCCACGAGCGCCTCCGGGTCGAGGCGCAGCGCGCCCGCCAGATCGGCGAGTGATCCGGCCTCCAGCGGCGGGTAAACGGACGGCATGAACCTCCCCGCTCCCCTGGCATCGACGATCGAGTAGGCGATCTGGCCCGGCTGTCTCGCGATGAGCCCGCCCCAGATCGCGTAGCGCTTGGGCCAGAAGTCCTCCCCCTCATCGTAAAAGCGGCAGGCGTCACGATTGACGACGACGCCGAACGGCACGCTGTCCAGACGCGTGACGATCCCGCCGTCGAACTTCGGCGCCCGGGCGTCGACCGCCACCGCGTGGAACTCGCGCGGGTCGCCGACCGGCCTGGCCCCGTGTCCGAGCAGGTCCTTCAGCAGTCCGCCCCGGTTGTACGGGGTGCCGCGAATCACGAAGTTGTCGGCGGCGTCTCCCCAGTACTCCCGGAGCCACGGGATATTGGCCTCGAAGCCGCCCGAGGCCACCACCACGGCCTTCGCGCGGACCTCGTGCGACGCGCCGCCTTGCGCGACGTTGGCCGACTGGAACAACCCGTCGCGCACGTTCAGGCGCGCGACGTCCGCCTCGTACAGGACCTCGACGCCCAGCGTGCGGGCGGTGGCGTAGTAGGCGTTGACCATCGCCTTGCCACCGCCCAGGAAGAAGAGGTTCGTCCGGCCCAGGTGCAGCGTGCCCTTGAGCGGCCGCTGCCACCTCACGCCGTGCTCCGGCATCCAGTCGCCGAGATCCGCCGATTCGCGGATCGTGAGCCGCGCCAGCTCCTCGTTGGTCTTGCCGCCCGTCACGCGCTCGAGATCGTCCCGGAACTCCTCCTCGCCGTAGGACCCCGTCACGAAGGCGCTGGGCCGGTTGTGCATGTACCGGATGTCGCGGGTGTGCCGGCTATTGCCCCCTCGCATGGAATCCGGGGCGGCCTCGAGCAGGAGCACGCTCGCCCCCCCGTGGCGCGCCGTCATCGCCGCGCACAGCGCGGCGTTCCCCCCGCCGATCACCACCACGTCGAACACACGGGTGAGGTCGATCACCCTGCCCGCGCCTCGAACATACCAACGCATGCCTGTGCGCTCACGCTCCACCTCCGCCCACGCATCCTTCACGATCCGCGTCACCCCTGTCAAGCCTCCAGTCCGGCGCCCCGCCGCCACCACGTCATCACCCGCGACGCCGGCGTGCCGATCACGGCCCGCGACGGAGAGAGACGCGTCATCAGCGCCGCCGAGGCCATCCTGGTCAGGGAGGGGCGGAGCCGG
>JACOVB010000339.1 GCA_016177555.1 Candidatus Rokuibacteriota bacterium | reverse complement strand
GGTGGTGGACGGGCTCGTCACCAACTTCCACCTGCCGCGCTCCACACTCCTCGTCCTCGTGTCGGCCTTCGCGGGCCGGGAGCTGATCCGCGCCGCCTACGCCCACGCCGTGCAGGCGCGCTACCGCTTCTACTCCTATGGCGACGCCATGTTCATCCACTAGATGGCGCCGATCCGGTTCGAGCTGATCCGGACGGAGGGGGCGGCGCGTCTCGGCAGGATCCGCACCGCGCGGGGCGACGTCGAGACGCCCGCCTTCATGCCCGTGGCCACCCAGGGGAGCGTGAAGAGCCTGTCTCCCTCCGATCTCCGCGCCGCCGGCGCGCAGATCGTCCTGGCCAACACCTACCATCTCTTCCTGCGCCCGGGGCACGAGCTGGTGCGGGAGCTGGGGGGCCTCCACCGCTTCATGGGCTGGGATGGGCCGATCCTCACCGACTCCGGCGGCTTCCAGGTCTTCAGCCTGACGAAGCTCAGGAAGGTCAGCGACGAGGGCGTCGAGTTCCGCTCGCACGTGGACGGCTCGCTCCACTTCCTGTCTCCCGAGACATGCGTCGAGATCCAGCAGGCGCTCGGGGTGGACATCATCCACCCGCTCGACGAGTGTCTCGCCCAGCCCGCGACGCCCCCCGATACGGAGCGCTCTCTCGCGCTGACGCTCCGGTGGCTCGCTCGCTCCGTCGCCGCCCATCGCAAGGGCGACGGCAGCCAGGCGCTGTTCGGCATCGTCCAGGGCGGGATCCACGAGGACCTCAGGCGGCGCGCGGTGGAGGTCACGGTGGCGCTCGGGCTCGACGGCTACGCCATCGGCGGGCTCGCGGTCGGCGAGCCGACGGAGCGCATGTACGACATCACCGCGCTGGTCGCTCACCTCCTGCCGCGGGACCACCCGCGCTATCTCATGGGGGTGGGCAAGCCCCACGACCTGGTCGAGGCGGTGGCGCGGGGCGTGGACCTCTTCGACTGCGTCATGCCCACGCGCAACGCGCGCAACGGCCAGGTCTTCACCGGCGATGGGCCGCTGACCATCAGTCACGCCCGTTATGCGCGCGACCCCGCCCCGCTCGAGGCAGGGTGCCCCTGCGAGGGCTGCCGCGGCTTCTCGCGCGCCTATCTCCGGCACCTCTTCATGGCGCGGGAGCTCCTCGCCTACCGGCTGCTCTCGCTCCACAACGTGACGTTCTATCTCGGGCTCATGGCGGCCATGCGCGGGGCCCTCGCCGCGGGCGGATTTCGGGCATTCCGCTCTCGGTTTCTGGACCGTTATGGGGTAGAATCCCAGGACAGTTCGCCGGACAGCACGAGAGATACGGAGGCCTGACACTCATGGTGGATGTGGCGTATGCGGCGGCTCTGTCCCCGGGCGGCGGTGGCGCCGGCTCGGTGACGACCCAGCTGGTCTTCTTCGCGGCCATCTTCGCGATCTTCTACTTCCTCCTCATCCGCCCGCAGCAGAAGCAGAAGCGGGAGCGGGAAGCCCTGCTCCGGGCCGTCAAGAAGGGCGATCGCGTCGTGACCACGAGCGGAATGCACGGCACGGTCGTGGGCCTCGATGAGCACACGGTGACCCTCAAGGTGTCCGATCAGGTCAAGCTCCAGCTCGACCGGTCGGCCATCGGCCGCATCGTGCCGGCCGCCGGGGAGAGGGAGGGCGCCGCCTGATGCGGCGGCGCCTCCCGCTCCGGATCGGGATCGTCGCCGCCGTCATCGTCGGCTCCCTCCTCTACCTGTACCCGCCCCCCTTCGCCCGGTCGTATCTCTACGGGCCCGCGGCACCGGCCGCGCGCCCGGGGGGCATCCTCCCGTCCACCCTGAATCTCGGGCTCGACCTCCAGGGCGGCATCCACCTCGTCCTCGGCGTGGATCTCGACAAGGCGATCGAGGCCCAGGTGGAGCGCGCCGGGAGCGGGATCCGCAGCTCCCTCGAGAAGAAGGGAATCGCCGTCAAGGGCATCCAGCGCCGCGGGCCGACCGAGCTCGTCGTGGAGCTGGCCTCGCCCGAAACCTGGGCCGCCGCCCAGTCGACCTTCGGTGAGCTGGCCATCTTCGAGACAAAGGAGGCCGACCAGGCCGCGGGGCGCGTGGTCCTGCTGCTCCGAGCCAAGGAGGGCGCGGCGCTGCGCGATCTGGCGGTGCGCCAGGGGCTCGAGACCATCCGCAATCGCGTGGACCAGTTTGGCGTCTCGGAGCCCTCCATCCAGCAGCAGGGGGAGAACCGGATCCTGATCCAGCTCCCCGGCGTCCAGGACCCCGAGCGCGCCAAGGCCCTCATCGGCAAGACGGCGCTGCTGGAGTTCAAGCTGCTCGACGAGCGCGCCGACGTGGACCGCGCCGTGAAGGAAGGGCCGCCCGAGGGGGACGAGGTCCTGTACCAGCGGCGGGTGGACAAGGAGACCAAGCAGGAGAGCCGCATCCCCTTCGTGGTCCAGAAGAAGACGCTGCTGACGGGCGCCGATCTCTCGACGGCCCGCGTCTCCATCGACCAGACCACGAGCGAGCCACACGTGTCCGTGGAGCTCAACGCCGCGGGGGCCAAGGCCTTCGCCGATCTCACCGAGGCCAACGTGAACAAGCGCCTCGCCATCATCCTGGACGGGAACGTGCACTCGGCCCCGGTGATCCGCGAGCGTATCCCCTCCGGCCAGGCGCAGATCACGGGGGGCTTCACCAGCGCGGAGGCGACGGACCTCGCCATCGTGCTCCGGGCGGGCGCCCTGCCGGCGCCGGTGCAGGTGCTGGAGGAGCGCACGGTGGGGCCGTCCCTCGGCGCGGACTCCATCCGGCAAGGGATCATCGCCATCCTGGCGTCCACGGCGCTGGTGTGCCTCTTCATGCTCGTCTACTATCGGCTCTCGGGCCTGATCGCCAACGTCGCTCTCGGGCTGAACCTGCTGGTGCTCATGGCGGTCATGGCCGGCTTCCACGCGACGCTGACGCTGCCGGGCATCGCCGGCATCGCGCTCACCGTGGGGATGGCCGTGGACACCAACATCCTCATCTTCGAACGGATCCGGGAGGAGCTGCGGAGCGGCAAGACGGTGCGTGCCGCCATCGGCGCCGGCTTCACGCGCGCCTTCAAGACCGTCGTGGACACCCACGTGACGGTGCTGGTGTCCGGCCTCATTCTCTACCAGTTCGGGACCGGCCCGGTGAAGGGCTTCGCCGTGTCCCTCATGATCGGCATCGTGGCGAGCCTGTTCACGGCCGTCTTCTTCACCCGGCTGCTCTTCGACCTGATCTACACGCCCTCCCGGAAGGTCGCGTCGATCTCCATCTGACCCAGGGACGGACATGCTCCAGATCTTCGTGGATCCGCAGTTCGACTTCATCGGCAAGCGGCGCTGGGCCTACCTGGCGTCGGTGGTGTTCATCCTCATCGGGCTGGGATCCATGGCGGCCAAGGGCGGCCTGCGCTACGGCATCGACTTCTCCGGCGGCACCCTGATCCAGGTGCGCTTCGAGCGGGCCGTGCCGGTGGAGCGGATCCGCACGAGCCTCGAGCGGATCCAGATGGGGGAGAGCGTCATCCAGGAGTTCGGCGATCCCCGCGAGTTCATCCTGCGCCTGCCGCTGGCGGAGACCTCCGCCGAGGCGGTGACCCGCCGGGTGCAGGAGGCCCTCGGCGCGGACGCGGCCCTGGGCCAGGCCGAGATCCGCCGCGTGGAGTTCGTGGGCCCGCAGGTGGGCCGCGACCTGCAGATCCAGGCCCTCTACGCCGTCCTCTGGAGCATGGCCGGCATCCTCATCTACATCGCCGTCCGCTTCGACCTCAAGGGCGGCTTCGCCTCCGTGGCGGCCATCATCCACGACGTGCTGGTCTGCCTGGGCGCCATGTCGCTGACCAACCGCGAGATGTCGCTGCCCTTGCTGGCCGGCCTGCTCACGATCATCGGGTATTCCGTCAACGACACCATCGTGGCCTATGACCGCGTCC
>JACOVB010000338.1 GCA_016177555.1 Candidatus Rokuibacteriota bacterium | reverse complement strand
TCACGACACGTCCGGGTCCGGGAGCCCCCGGGCCCGACAAGGAGTGCGGGCCCCCGCTGACAATCCGTGGCAGGCCGCGGCCCCTGAACTGCGGATTTTGAGTGAGTACACCTGCGGCGCCCGGTACTCGCCGAACAGCTCGCGCAGGACCCGTCAGCCCCGAACGAGCGTGACCGGGACGCCGAGACTTTTCGCCGACCGGGACAGGTCTTGGTCGGCGGTCGCCAGACGGAGTCCCTCCGCGTCGGCCAGGGCGAGGTGCAGGGCATCGAGTGCCCGAAGCGGCAGCGTGAACCGGGCCAGCCAGGCGCGAGCGCCCTCGTAGTGCCGCCGCTGGACCGCGACGCGCGCGTAGAGGCCCGCTTGAAGATGGTCGAGAAACCGCTCGCCGGTCCGCGTGGCGTCCGCGGCCGACATCTCTCGCGCGCGGACCTTTCTCGCCAGCGCAGAGAAGAACTCAACCTCGACCAGATCGCTGACGGCGGGGCGCCGGTCGCCGCGGAGCGTCCGCTCGGCCACTCGGCTCAGGGCTTCAGGGCAGTAGTACGGCACCAGGAGGCTGGTGTCGATGTACATCAGTAGCGCCCTTCCCGGCGCGCGCGGACGACGACCCGGCTCACCGGCTCGCCCGTCAGGCGAATCGATGCCCTGAACGCGCCGAGGGCCGGCAGCCGTCTCCCTCTTCGATTCGGAGGAACCAGCCGGGCGACCTCCCGCCCGCGCCGGACCACGGAGACCTGGTTGCCCGACGAGACCTCGTCGAGGAGGCCCTTGAGCCTCTTGCGCGCCTCGGCGACACTCACCGTCTTCATCGTCGGGTCCTCCTGTACAAGCCAATTGTACACTACGAGGCCCCGGTGCCGGCTCGGGGACCAGGCGGGCCACGGGGGGCCGGATGCCCGGCGCCCGGCGCGCACGCTGTTTGCGCGTCTTACACCCGGAGAGAAGTTCGCGCGCGCTCAGTTCCCCATCACGAGGCCGCCGTCCACGTTGAGGGCCTGCCCCGTCATGTAGTCGGAGTCGGGGCCGGCCAGGAATGCGACCACGCTCGCAACGTCTTCGGGGCGTTCCGGCCGCCCCAGCGGGATGCCGCTGATCCGCCGCTTCCACGCCTCGCCCTGGCCGAGCCCCTCGAGGGCGCCCCACTCGCGGTCGAGCTGCTCCCACATCGCCGTCTCCACCGCGCCCGGGCAGACGCAGTTCGAGGTGATCCGCTGCGGGGCCAGCGCCTGGGCCGCCGAGCGCGTGAGGCTCACCACGCCTGCCTTGGAGGCCGAGTAGGGCGTCATCAGGTGATTGCCGCCCCGGTATGACGCGATGGAGGCGGTCTGGATCAGCTTGCCGCGCAGCTCCGCGCCCGGGATCAGGTCCTGGTTCTGCATCCGGCGGGCGGCGGCCTGCAGCACGAAGAACACGGCGCGGAGGTTCACGTCCATCACCCGGTCCCACTCCTCGCGCGTCACCTCGAGCATCGGTTGGAGGCGGATGACCCCGGCATTATTGAAGAGCACGTCGAGCCGGCCCCACAGCCGGTAGGGCTCCTCCACCATGCCCTCGATGTCCTCGTCACGCGTCACGTCCGCCTTGATCGCGACCTGGCCGAGCTCGCCGGCCAGCTTCTCCGCGCCCGCGCCGTCGATGTCGGCCAGCACCAGCCTCGCGCCCTCTGCCGCCAGCCGGCGCGCGCAGGCCGCGCCGATGCCCCGCGCCGCTCCCGTGATCAGCACCGTCCGTCCCGTCACTGACCCCATCGCTCCCTCCCGTGTGTCCAGCTCGGAGCATGCGTGCATCCCTCCCCCACGCTCGACAGAGAGCCGTTCGCTCACCAGCTCAGGCGCGGCTCGTCGTCCGGATTACGCCGAGGCCTTCATCTTCGGGAGCGCCTTCAGCGCGTCCTCGCAGGCTTGCAGCGTGGTGGCCACGTCCTCTGCGGAATGCACGAGCGAGACGTACATCTTCTGCGAGTTCTTCACCACGCCGCGCTTGATCAGCTCGGTGGTGAAGGCCTTGCCCCGCGCGCCGTCCGCCTTCTGGAGCGAGCGGTAATCAACCACCGGCTCATCGGTGAAGAGGAGGTCGAAAACGACGGGCTCGCCCACCACCTGGGCGGGCAATCCCGCCTTGTGGGCGAGCGCGGTCAGGCCGGCCATGAGGCGCTTGCCGGTGCCGTGGATGGTGTCGTAGGCGCCGGGCTTGCGCAGCTCGGCGAGGGTGGCGAGGCCGGCCACCGCGGCAATCGGGTTGCCGTTCAGGGTGCCGGACTGGGAGATGAAATCGCCTGTCCCGTCGTACTGCGGATCGAAGGGCCGCATCAGCTCCTCGGCGCCACACACCGCGGCCAGCGGGAACCCGCCGCCCACGATCTTGCCGATCGCGGCGAGGTCGGGCACGACGCCGTAGTATTCCTGGGCGCCGCCATAGGCCAGGCGGAATCCCGTGACCACCTCGTCGAAGACGAGGAGCACGCCGTGCCGGCGCGTGATCTCCCGCAGCCCCTGCAGGAAGCCGGGCTGGGGCGGGACCAGCCGCTGAAACGGCTCCACGATGACCGCGGCCAGCTCGTCGGCGTGCGCGGCGATGATGCCCTCCACCGTGCCGAGATCGTTGTACGGCGCGATCAGCACCTCGGCCTCGATGCAGTGGGGGATGCCCGACGAGTCAGGCACCGGCGCGGGGAAGGCCTTGGGCGAGCGCGGTGCCGAGCTCATCATCCCGTAGTCGTGGGCGCCGTGGTAGCCGCCCTCGAACTTCAGGATCTTGTCACGCTTGCGAAAGGTGCGGGCCACGCGCAGGGCGAAGAAGGTGGCCTCCGAGCCCGTGGAGGTGAAGCGCACCTGCTCGGCGCACGGCATCGCCCGGCAGATCTCCTCGGCGAGCTGGATGATGGGCTCATTGACCATGTAGTACGTGCTGCCGCCCTCGATCTGCTCGCGCACCGCAGCGACCACCGCCGGATGCGCGTGGCCGAGGATGAGCGGACCCGAGGCAAGGACGTAGTCGATGTACTCCCGCCCGCTCACGTCGTAGATCTTCGACCCCGTGCCGCGCTTGACGATGAAGGCGGCGTCGGCAGCGTATCGGGCCGTGCCCAGCACGCCGCCGGGCAGGCGCCTCGTGGCGCGCTCCAGGAGCTCGGTTTCTCGGGCGGATCGCGTTCTCGTCGTCTCAGCCATGGCGCACCTCTCTCTCGATCATGATGATCACCCGCTGGATCAGGCTCGTGCCGTCAAAGATCTGGACGCGTGGGGCGTCCCGCATCATTTCACGATGACGTGCTCCCGCGTGATGATGACGGGCGCCTCCCCGGACGCGAGGAAGTTCGTCTCGTCGGCGCGCGTCGTCGCGTACTCGGCTGTCGCCGCGGAGGCGCGCATGGCCTGGGTGTCGTCAAACCACGTGATCGCGACGCCGTCGTAGCGCGGCGTCCGGCCACTCGCGTAGGCCCCCGGCCGCACGTGGCTCTGCACGTAGCGGCGGATCTGCGGGATCCGCGCGGCGATCGGCCCGTGCACCTCGCGCCAGTGGCGCTGGAACGCCTCGACCGTGAGATCCGGCCGGCGGGTGAGGAACTCGACCCATTTCGCGGCGCCCGCCGGCACCGGGGCGTCCTTGATAACGTGCTCGTCAGTGAGCAGCGTCGTCCTCGTCGCCTTGTCGATGAACCGCGGCTCGTCGGCGTCCACCGCGGCCTGCTCCGGCGTGCCGCGGAGCGCGCGCAGCGCGTCCATCGAGTCGAACCAGATCTCGGCGATGCCGTCCCACGCGGGTTCGCCCTTGCGGTAGCCCGACGGGAGCGTATGGGACTGCACGTAGCGCCGGAGGCCCGGCAGCCTGCGCACGATGTCGGCGTGCGCGGTGCGCCAGTAGTCCTGAAACGCCTCGACCGTCGTCCCCGGCTTCCGCTTGATGATCGCGATCACGTTGACCATGTCCCGGGCTCCTCTCTTGCGGTCTGTGCTCCGGCCCCATGCTGCCCCGGCCGCCGGCGTCCCGTCAAGCCACGCGCGCCCCCACGCCCACGTCGTTCTCGGGGCCGTCACGCCCGGCCCCGGGGGCCTTCCAGGGACGCGGTCACCCTGCTATGCTGCGGGGCCGAGCCACCTCAGCGGACTCCTCACCGGATTCGGGCCGAGCGGACCCTGCGAAAGGGAGACAGCGTCCATGAAGATCGTAACCGTGGAAGCCCTGCACTGTGACGGCGGGTGGCGGCCGTGGACCTTCGTGCGGATCCAGACGGACAACGGGCTGGTGGGATGGGGGGAGTGCAGCGACAATCGGAGCCCTCTGGGCATCGCCGGGTGCGTCCGCGATCTGGAGGATCTGCTCATCGGCCAGGACCCGCGGCCGGTGGAGCGCTTGTACTGGGACATGCTCCGCCGCACCCGGCAGAATCTCGGCGGGGTGAGCCACAAGGCGATCGCGGGCATCGAGCTGGCGTTGTGGGACATCAAGGCGAAGGCGCTCGGCGTGCCCGTCTACGAGCTGTTCGGGGGGCCGCTGCGCGATCGGGTGCGGCTCTACTGGTCGCACTGCGGCACCACGCGCGCCCGCCTCGGCCACGTGCTGGGCACCCCGCCGCTCCGGAGTTACGCCGACATCACGGCCCTGGGACGGGAGGTCGTGGCACGGGGCTTCACGGCGCTCAAGACCAATATGGTCATCCCCGGCGAGCCGGCATCGGTCTACTTCCCGGGCTTCGCCAGTGGCCTCAACACCACGGACGGGGCGCCCAGTGTGGAGATCCTGGAAGCCGTCGAGCGACTCATCGCCACGTTCCGTGAGGCCGTGGGGCCCCGGGTCGGGCTGTGCCTGGACCTGAACTACAACTTCCGCACGGAAGGCGTCCTCCGCATCGCCAAGCTGCTGGAGCGGTTCGATCTGCAGTGGCTCGAGTACGACACCTGGGACCCGCAGGCCCTGCTCCAGATCAAGCAGTCCACGTCCACGCGCCTGGCCTCCTGCGAGAGCCTGGTGACCACCCGCCAGTTCCGGCCTTTCCTCGAGCTCCGCGCCATGGACGTGGCCATCATCGACGTGCCCTGGAACGGCTTCTCCCAGTCCGTCCAGATCGGCCGCATGGCCGAGTGCTACGAGATCAACATCGCGCCGCACAACTACTACAGCCACCTCGCCGACTACCAC
>JACOVB010000063.1 GCA_016177555.1 Candidatus Rokuibacteriota bacterium | reverse complement strand
GCGTGGCACGATGGCCTCATGGAGGGTGTTGGTCCGTCTGCCCCTTGACGGGGCCGTTGTCCGTGGCCTAGCATGGCGGGCAGTCGGGCGGGCGCTCTCGGCTCACGTGGGCGCGTGTGTGTGCGCTGTGCCGTCGGCACCGGTGGGCATCGGTGGGGGCATTGGGAGCGACCCGTGGGGGGGCCGGGTCCCCACGCGCCGCCACGACCGAGTGCGGATCTACTGTCAGGTCCACGCCCAACCCCGGCTCGGCCGCCCCCGGGCCACGGGCCCGACCCCGGGGACTCCGTTCATGATGGCGACGCTCTCCGGCAACGACCAACGAGGAGGAATGGCATGAGGACGACGCGAGTGGCGATGGCGGTCGTGTGGCTGGTCATGCTGGCCGCGACGATGCCCGCGGGAGCGCAGGAACCGTACCGGCTGGGCGAGGTGTGCTTCTGCACGGGCCCGGCCCCGCAGTTCGGCGAGTACTGCCAGCAGGGCATGGAGCTGGCCCTGGAGGACATCGCCCGGGAGGGCGGGATCAAGGGACGCAAGCTCGAGGTGATCCGCGAGGACTGCCAGGCGCAGCCCAAGCTGGCCATCGTCGGGTTGACGAAGCTGATCAACCTGCACAAGGTCCCGGCCATCGTCACCTACGGCTCGAGCGTGGTGCTGGCGCTCGCCCCGCTGGTCGAGCAGAACAAGGTGGTCCTGCTCAACACGATGGCGACCAGCGAGAAGATCCGGAACGCGGGCGACTTCACCTTCAGCAACATCGCGGGCAGCGAGGTGGAGGTGGTGCAGGCCGCCGAGTTCGCGGCGAAGCGGCTCGGCGCCAAGAAGGTCGCCATGCTCTACGTGAACAACGAGTTCGGGCTGTCGGGGCGGACCGTGTTCGGGCAGAACGCGCCCAAGCTCGGCATGACCATGCCGGTCGCCGAGGCCCACGACATCGGGGCCACGGACTATCGGACGCAGCTCACCAAGGTCCGGGGCGCCTCACCCGATCTCATCTTCATGTACAGCCACGACAAGGAGATCGGCTACGCGCTCAAGCAGGCCAAGCAGCTGGGCATCACGACGCCCTGGCTCCTCTATTCCGGCGCCAGCGCGCCGATCACCACCGAGATCGCCGGCGCGGCCCTCGAGGGCGCGATCATGCCGCAGTGGCCGTGGGACCCCGTCGGGGGCACGGCCAGGATGCGCGAGTTCGTGGCCCGCTACCAGGCCAAGCACGGCAAGGTGCCGGCCATCTACGTGGCCACCTGCTACGACGGCTACCGGCTCCTCGGCGAGGCGCTCAAGAGCGGCGCCACCACGGGACCCGCGATCCGGGACTTTCTGTACAGGGTGAAGGACTACCAGGGGGTGTCGGGGACGGTCAACTTCGACCAGGACGGTCAGGTCCTCTGGCCGGCGCGGTTCATGGTGGTGAAGGGCGGCAAGCTCGTGCCGTACGGGCAGTAGGATCCCCCGGTGGAGAGGGGGGCCCGCGTCCCCCTCTCCGATGCCCATGGGCGAGCTGCTGCAGCTGACCGTCAACGGCCTCATCGCCGGGAGCGCCTACGCGCTGCTCGCGCTGGGGTTCTGGGTCGTCTACGGAACGACGCGCACCTTCCACTTCGCGCATGGCGGCGTGTACACCCTCGGGGGGTACGTCTTCTACCACACGCTCGCGGTCCTCGAGGCGCCCTTCGTCGTGGCGGTGGCGGCCACCCTCCTGGCCACGGCCCTGCTCGGCATGGGCATCGAGCGGTTCCTGTACCGCCCGCTCCGCGCCATCGGGGCCTCCGACATGGAGATCCTGCTGAGCTCGCTCGGCCTCTACGTGCTGATCGAGAACCTCGTCATCATCGTCTGGAAGAGCGACCCGCGGCTTGTGCCGGTGGCCGAGGCGTTCCAGCGGGGCCTGGCCCTCGGCCCCGTCTGGATCACGGGCTTGCAGCTCGTGGGCCTCGCCGCGAGCCTCGCCCTGTGGGGCGGCCTGGCGCTCTTCCTGAGGCGGACCCGCGTGGGCAAGGCCATCCGCGCGCTGGCGGCAGACCCGGAGATGACGGAGATCGTCGGGATCAACGAGGACCGGATCCGGCTCGTCGTCTACGGGGTGGGCTCGGTCCTGGCCGGCTGTTCGGTGGTGCTCGCCGCCATCGACACCGGCATCGCGCCCTCCTCGGGGATGAGCGCCCTCCTCATCGCCACCATCTCGGTGATCGTGGGCGGCACCGCCGCCGTGTCCGGCGGCGTGGCCGGCGGGTTCCTGATCGGCGTCGTCGAGAATGTCGGCATCTGGAAGATCGCCTCGGAGTGGAAGCAGGCCATCGCGTTCGGCGTCCTCGCCGCGTTCATCCTCCTCCGGCCGACCGGGATCCTGGGACCGAGGAACGTCAAGTAGCGGGCGATGGACTACGTCCTCTTTGTCCTGATCCTGGCGAGCCTCTATGCCATCCTGGCGGTGTCGCTGAACCTGCTCGTCGGGCTCACGGGGCTGGTGTCGATCGCCCACGCGGGGTTCATGGCCATCGGCGCCTATGCGACGGCGCTCCTGACGATGAAGGCGGGCGCCAACTTCTTCGTGGCGGCCGGGGTCGGGATGGGGATCGCGGCCTGCGTGGCCGCGGTCCTGGCGGTGCCCACCCTCAAGGTCACCGGCGACCACTACATCATCGCGTCGTTCGGCTTCCAGGTGATCATCATCAGCGTGCTCCTGAACTGGCCGGCGCTGACCAATGGCCCGTTCGGGATCTCGGGGATCCCCCGCCCCTCGCTCCTCGGGTTCACGTTCGCGGGCTACCGGAGCCTGCTCGCGCTGGCGGTGGTGCTCGCCGGCCTCGCGGGCTGGGTGGCGTGGCGGATCGCCGCCTCGCCGTTCGGGGCCGTGCTCCGGGCGATCCGCGAGGACGAGGCGGCGGCGCGCTCCCTCGGCAAGGACGTGACGCGCTTCAAGGTGCAGGTCTTCGTCGTCGGCTGCGCGCTGGCCGCGCTGGGCGGGGCCTTCTACGCCGGCGTGACCTCGTTCATCGATCCGCCGAGCTTCGACATCCACGAGTCGATCTTCATCCTGGCGCTGGTCATCATCGGCGGCAAGGGCAACATCCTCGGCTCGATCCTGGGCGCCTTCGTGCTGATCCTGCTGCCGGAGACGCTCAAGTTCCTGGCGGTCCCGTCCAGCATCGCCGACCCGCTGCGCCGCATCCTCTACGGGGTGCTCCTCATGGTCTTCATGCGGTTCCTGCCCGCGGGACTGCTCCGCGAGCGGCCCGCCCGGTAGGCGATGGCGTACTTCGAGATCGAGGGGCTGACCAAGGACTTCGGAGGGCTGAGGGCCGTGGACGGCTTCTCCTGCACGGTGGAGCGGGGGAAGGTGACCAGCCTGATCGGCCCCAACGGCGCCGGCAAGACCACGGTCTTCAACCTCATCTCGGGCTTCGTGCGGCCCACGGCCGGGCGCGTGCGCTACCGCGACCGCGACATCACCGGCATGGAGCCCGACCGCATCGTGGCGCTGGGGCTGGCGCGGACCTTCCAGGACCTGCGCCTCTTCCACCGGATGACGGCCCTCGAGAACGTGATGCTGGGTCTCCAGAAGCAGCCCGGCGAGCGCCTGGCCCACGCCGTCTTCGCCCGGGCGGTGCTGCGGGCGGAGCGCGCGGGCGCGCGGGCGCGGGCGGGAGCCATCCTCGAGGAGCTGGGGCTCGAGGCCCAGGCGGGCGAGCTGGCGCAGAACCTGGCCTACGGCGAGCAGAAGCTCCTGGCCATCGCGCGCGCGATGGCCACCGAGGCCGACCTGCTGCTGCTCGACGAGCCGGCGGCGGGGCTCGGGCGCGAGGCGATGGAGACGGTCCTCGGGGTGATCCGCGGTCTGGTGCGGCGCGGGCGCACCGTGATCCTGGTGGACCACCACATGGAAGCGGTGATGGACGTCTCCGACCGCGTGGTCGTGCTGGACGCCGGGCGCAAGATCGCCGAGGGGGAACCGGACGCCGTGCAGCGCGACGAGGAGGTCGTGCGGGTGTACCTGGGGCTGTGAGGCAGGCGAGCCGGCCATGAGCGCGCGGCTGCTGGAGCTCGCGGACGTCAGGGCCGGGTACGACAAGAAGGTCGTGCTCGACCAGCTCTCCCTCCACGTCGACGACGGCGAGGTCGTGGCCATGCTGGGCCCCAACGGCGCCGGCAAGACCACCACCGTGCGGACGATCTTCGGGCTCGTGCGCCCCACGCGGGGCGCCGTCCTCTACCGGGGGCAGCGCATCGAGGGCACGCGCGCGTCGGAGCATGTGCGGAACGGGATGGCCCTCGTCCCGCAGGGAGGGCGCGTGTTCGCGCCGCTTTCCGTCGCCGAGAACCTCGAGCTGGGCGGTTACGTGCTCCGGAGCCGCGAGGAGCTCGGCCGCCGGCTCGAGGAGGTCTTCGCGCTCTTCCCGCGGCTCCGCGAGCGGCGCGCCCAGCGGGCCGGCTCGCTGTCCGGGGGCGAGCGCCAGATGCTCTCGATCTCCCGCGCGCTCCTCCTGAGACCGCAGCTCCTCCTGCTCGACGAGCCGTCCGAGGGGCTGAGCCCGCTCCTGGTCAAGGAGATGTTCGCCGCGCTCGGGCGCGTGACGCACGAGCGGGGCACCGCCGTCCTGGTGGTGGAGCAGAACGTGCGGGCGGCGCTCGGCATCGCCTCGCGCGCGTACGTCATGCGGCTCGGCCGCATCGTGCTGGAGGAGCGCGACCCGATGCGGCTGCTGGACGGCGATGCCCTGCGCCGCGCCTACATCAGCTGAGGAGGGGGAAACCGGTTCCCGCGCGGTCGGCCTGACACCCTTGAGACCCGGAGGACGATCATGGAGTGGGGAGAGAAGAAGACGGTCAAGACGGAGAAGATCTACAACCTGTTCCGCTGCGGGTACCTCGACGTGCGGGAGTGGCTGCTGCAGACGGACATCGTGCTCATCCCCCTCGGGAGCACCGAGCAGCACGGCCGGCATCTGCCGGTCTGCACCGACAGCATCGCCACCGAGCTGCCGTGCATGCTGGCGGCGGAGCTGGCGGATGTCCCCTATTACCAGCTGATCCCGTTCGGGTACTCGCCCCAGCACCTCCATCCGGCGGGCCTCGCGTCCGGGACCGTCACGCTGAGCGCGGCGACCTACCAGAACGTCCTGTACGACGTGGGCCGGTGCCTCATCCACAACGGCTTCAACAAGCTGATCTTCGCCACCGGGCACACGTCCAACATGAAGGCGGTGGATCCGGCCCTGCGCGCCCTGAGGTACGAGACCGACGCCTTCATCTGCTGCTACCGCAACGACGCCGAGGCGGCGCCGGGACTCCTCAAGGGCACGGGGCTGATCGAGAACCCGCCGGAGGAGGCTCCGGGCTGGCACGGGAGCGAGGTGGAGACCGCCGAGTGCCTCTACTTCGAGCAGCTCTACGGCAAGCAGATCGTGCACCTCGACAGGACGGACAAGGACTGGACCCATGCGCCGAAGTGGATCACCGAGGTGAGCGACAAGTTCACGTAGGTCAACGGATCGCCCTACCTGACCATGAACGGCCTCGACGTCGCCTGGGTGCCCATGGAACACCAGGAGTACAGCGACACGGGCCTGATCGGCCGTCCGGGCAACCCCTTCACGGCCTCCGCGGACAAGGGCGAGCGGATCATCCGCAAGAAGGCCGAGATCATGGCGGAGTTCATCAACGAGGTGAAGAAGATCAAGGTCGACATCAAGAACAGGGACTACTGGAACAGGACGTTCCGACCGATGTGAGGCCCGGGCCCGGCAGGAGCCCGCGCGGGCGGCCGGTCGCCGCTCGGCCGGCCGCCGCAGCGGGTCCCCCGCGCGTGAGGCGCCCTCAGTCGCCTGCCCCGCGGCCGAGCCCGCGCAGGGAGGCGTCCCACTCCCAGGGCAACAGCGACTGCTTCTTCGAGTTGCACTCCTTGCAGGCGGGCACCATGTTGCCCCGCACCGATTT
>JACOVB010000361.1 GCA_016177555.1 Candidatus Rokuibacteriota bacterium | reverse complement strand
CGCCTGCAACGGCTCGGAGCCCGTGAGCCCCGAGACCATCGAGCGCTTCACTCGCCGCTTCGCGCCCTACGGGTTCTAGCTGGAGGCGATGTGCCCGGTCTACGGCCTGGCCGAGTCCTCGGTGGCCCTGCCCGTGCCGCCGCTCGGCCGTGGTCCCTGGGTCGACCACGTCACCCGCGCGGGCTTCGCGCGGCTACGCGAGGCGCGGCCGGCGGCTGCCGTCGACGACACCCCCCTGCGCTTCGTCTCGTGCGGCCGCCCCCTGCCGGGCCACGAGGTCCGCATCGTCGACACCACGGGGCAGCCGGTCGCTGAACGGGTCGAAGGCAGGATCGAGCTCCGTGGCCCCTCGGTGACGAGCGGCTACTTCCGGAACCCCGAGGCCACGCGAGCGGTGCTCCATGGCGAGTGGATGGACTCCGGCGACCTGGGGTACGAGGCCCAGGGAGAGCTGTTCATCACCGGCCGCCAGAAGGACATCATCATCAAGGCCGGGAGGAACCTCTACCCCCAGGAGGTCGAGGAGATCGTCGGCGACATCCCTGGCATCCGCAAGGGGTGCGTGGCTGCCTTCGGCGTCGCCGACCCCGAGACGGGCACGGAGCGGCTCGTTGTCGTCGCCGAGAGCCGAGAGACCGCGCCGGAGCGCATCGAGACCCTGCGTGCGGGAGTGCTGGAGCGGGTCGTTACGGTGCTCGGGATTCCACCCGACGTGGTGGTGATCGCCCGGCCCGGCGCGGTGCTCAAGACGTCGAGCGGCAAGATCCGACGGAGCGCGACGCGCGACGGCTACCTGCGGGGCGAGGTATTCCGCGGGCGCGCGTCGGCCAGTGCGCAGTGGGCGAGGCTCCTGCTCCGAGACGCCGCGGCGCGGGTCGGCCGGCTCTGCCGCCGGGCCGACGCCCTCGTCTACGCCGCGTACGTCGGCGTGCTGCTGGCGGTGACGGTTCCCCCGCTGTGGGCGCTCCTGCTCGTCATGCCTCGGCGCCGGGCCGCCGACCGGCTCGTGCGGTTCTGGTGTCGGAGCATCCTCGCCCTGTCCGGCTGTCCGGTACACGTCGAGGGGCTCGATCACCTCCGCGCCGCCGTTCCAGCGATCCTGGCCGCCAACCATGCCAGCTGTCTCGACGCCGTCGTCCTGCTCGCGGCGCTGCCCGTGGAGTTCGCCTTCGTCGCCAAGCGCGAGCTGGCCGGCTCCCCGGTCGTTGGCACGGTGATCCGCAAGGTCGGCCACCTCACCGTCGAGCGCGTGGAGCCTGCGCAGCGCGCGGCCGACGCCGCCCGCGCCACCGCGCGCCTTCGTGGCGGCGTCTCACTCTTCTTCTTCCCCGAGGGCACCTTCGTCCGGGCGCCGGGGCTGCTCCCGTTCAGGCTCGGCGCCTTCAAGGCCGCCGTTGAGGCCGGGCGCCCGGTGGTGCCGATCGGGCTCCGCGGGACCCGCGAGATCCTGGCGGCCGACACGTGGTTGCCGAAGCCGGCGCCCATCAGGGTCGCAATCGGCCCCCCGATCACGCCGCAGGCGGGCGGGTGGCAGGAGATGGTGAGGCTGCGTGGTCTCACGCGGGTCGAGATCGCGCGTCTGGCTGACGAGCACCCCGTGGGAAGCCGGGCCGCGGCATGACCACGGCGCTGTCGTCAGACACGGCCGTCGGGGTCACGATTCGTGCTGACGACCGGGCGCGTGCTTGAGCACTACCACGGTGGTACGATGAGCCGCCGGGTGGCGACCCTGGACTGGCTCGTGCCCGAGGCGGTGGTGGAGCTCCATCCCGCCGGCGCGGCGCGGGCGGGAGTGGCGGATGCCGGGCGCGTGCGGTTGTGCTCGCGCCGGGGGGCCGTGACGGCCGTGGCGCGGGTGACCGGCGGCATCGCGCCGGGCACCGTGTTCATGGCCTTCCACTTCGCCGAGGCGGCGGCGAACCTCCTGACCCATGCCGCGCTCGACCCGGTCGCGAAGATTCCCGAGTACAAGGCGTGCGCAGTCGCCGCCGAGCCTGCAGAGGCCCTGAGCGCCGCCTGCGAGGAGCCACGATGCTGTTCGAGGAGTCGCTGAAGGACGAGCCGCATACTCGCCGCGTCACGCTGCTGCACGGCCTGGCCCTCGCCGAGTACCGCCACACGCTCCAGGCCTCGCGCGCTCCGCGGTGATGCCACAGTCCGAGAGCGAGGCCGGCTAAT
>JACOVB010000344.1 GCA_016177555.1 Candidatus Rokuibacteriota bacterium | reverse complement strand
TAACGGGACATGGCCCAGCCGTGGATGCCCAGGTCGAGGTAGTCCTGCACCCCCGCGGGGCTCAGCACCGGGATCATGGCCGCGGTCAGCATGGGCTCGCTCTGGGTCGCGACGGTGGAGGAGCGCGCCATGTGGTCGTCCCCGGCCACCAGCAGCACGCCGCCGTGGCGGGCGCTCCCGGCGGAGTTGCCGTGGTTGAAGACGTCCCCGCAGCGGCCGACGCCCGCCCACTTGCCGTACCAGAGCGCGAAGACACCGTCGTAGCGGGCGCCCTCGAACAGCGTGACCTGCTGGCTTCCCCACACCGACGTGAGCCCCAGCTCCTCGTTGAGCCCCGGCTGGAAGCGGATGTGGTGCTTGACGAGGAAGGGCTCCGCCCTCCATAGGTTCTGGTCCACGCCGTTCAGCGGCGAGCCCTGGAAGCCGGAGATGAAGCCGGCGGTGTTGAGCCCCGCAGCCACGTCCCGCTGCCGCTGCATGATGGGGAGCCGGACGAGGGCCTGGATGCCGGTGAGGAAGACCCGGCCGGACTCGAGGGTGTACTTGTCGTCCAGGGTCACTGTGGCCAGCGCCATGACGCTGCCCTCCTTCATCCGGGCCGCGGTGCCGCGCGCAGAGCTGGCGGCAGGGCGGCCGTGGGACTCAGCCGCGAGGCCTCAGATGGCCACCCGGACGATGTTGCTGGGCGGCGGTCCGCCGCGTGAGGTCGCCGCCGCAGGTCTGAGCGTGGAACTTGAAGCGCCAGGAGCGCCGGTTCCTGGCCCCGCGCGGCGCCCGCGGACCAACTCCCGATCACGCCGGGCGCTCGGGCGGCCCACTCGAGGGAGCGGCGCAGTCGGCTGTCCGATCGCTGGGCTCTGATCGCGGCACGCATGTACAAAAACAATCGCTCGTTTGGCTTATAGTCCTCCGAGCCCAGCCCTGTCAAGCCGGAAAAGCCCGGGCCTGCCGTGCCGACTCAGGACGCTCCTCCAGCCCGCCCGGCGGCCTCAGCGGAGCGACCGTCGGGTCACGCCTCCCGGGGCTCGATCACCAGGGTCTGCAGCGCCCGCCCGATGGGACCGCGGAGATCCCACAGGCGGGTCTCGGTGAGGCCGATGCCGGCCGGATCGTGCGCCGTGACCGCATCCAGGCACACCCACTCGCCCTCGAGCGGGCGGAAGCAGGCCACGGTCAGGTCGGCATTGATGAAGGTGAAGCGCCGCGGGTCCAGGGGCACGGCCACGCCGTTGCCGGAATCGGCGGCGATCATCACGCGCTGCAGCGGCGAGGGCGTCTCGCCGGACACCAGCGCCACGCGGCTGCGGATCCACGCGGCGATGCCGCCCTCCTGGGTGGCGCCGGCCACGCGCCGCGCCTCCACCGCCGTGGCGTACCCCGCGGGGGAGCCGAGCACCACCGGGAAGAGATGGGGCTCCCCCCGGTCGGGGGGATCGGGACAGGTCTTGGGAGCCGGAGACGGCGGGATGTCGCCGCTGGCCGTGCGGATGGCCAGTCCGGTGGCGCGAGCGATCGCCCGGTTCTCGGTGGTCAGCGTCGCGTCGATCCTCCGCACCTTCCGACCGGCCCGCAGCACGCTGGTCTGGATCTCGAACGCGGCGATGGGGATGGGCGCGAGCAGCTCCACGGTGAGCCGCGTGACGGCCAGCGCCGGCTCTCCGGCCACGGCCCGCTCGATGGCGCGCGCGAGCAGCGCCGATGGGGGGCCGGCATGCTGCAGATCGGGGCTCCACGGCCCCCGCGTGTGGGGCGTGGCGATGAACCGCTGTCCGTCTGACACGTAAAAGGCCTCGTCGAGGCCACTCAGCGCTCCTCGATGCTCCACCTGGCTCTCCTCTGCGTCCGGGCTGGATTCGCTTCCGCGCCACCGGCCGGGTGCTGATGCCCCCTAGCGCGGAACCCGTCAAGCCGGCAGTCGTTCCTCCGCGCGGGGCGTGCTGCAACAGGAATGCTACACCCGGGGCGCTCCGCGGGGGCGCGGGGCCGTCATCATCTCCCCGCCGCGATGGGGTTTCGCAGCACTCCGATCCCCGGGATCTCGACCTCCACCACTTCTCCCGCTCGGAGCGGCCGGGTGCTCCCGGGCGCGCCGGTGGTGATGAGGTCGCCCGGGTGGAGCGTGCAGTACTGGCTGATGTTGCTGACGATGGCATAGCAGTCGTGGATCATGTCCCGGGTGCTGCCCCGGTCCTCCTCCCGCCCGTCCACTCGGGTGATGATGTCCAGGTCGTGGGGGTCGATCGTCGTCTCGATCCACGGCCCGACGGGTCCGAAGGTGTCGCTGCACTTCATCCGCCACATGAAGGCGTCCCGGTAGTCGGCGCCGCTGATGTCGTTGGAGACGCTGTAGCCGAAGATGTAGTGGGGCGCCTCCTCCCGGCTGACGCGGTACGCGGGTCTCCCGATGACGACGCACAGCTCGCCCTCGTATTCGAGCACCTTCAGGTCCGGCGGCATCATCACCGTGTCCCCCGAGGCGATGAGGGAGCCGACACCCTTGTGCCAGGGGGTGAAGCGCCTGGCCCGCTCCTCGATCTCGCGCCCCATCTGCTCGATGCGGAACTCGACGTGGCGCGGGTAGTTCTCGCCGACGCCCCAGAAGTTCACCGGGCGCGAGGGAGGCAGCAGCTTGACCCGGTCCAGAGGGTAGACGGCCCCGCTGAGCCGGTAGTCCCCGCTGAACAGGTCGCCCTGGATGGCCCGGAGCCGGTCCGCCTCGACCTGACCGTAGTAGTCGTAGCCGTCC
>JACOVB010000343.1 GCA_016177555.1 Candidatus Rokuibacteriota bacterium | reverse complement strand
GCCGTACATGCACAACGGGTCGCTGGCCACGCTCGACGACGTGATGGACTTCTACAACCGCGGCGGCGGGGCCCACCCGAACAAGAGCCCGCTGCTCCGGCCGCTCGGGCTCGCCGACGGGGAGAAGCGGGCCCTGGTGGAATTCCTCAAGAGTCTGAGCGGCGAGCCCATCGTCGTGGAGCGCCCGACCCCACCGGAGTACAAGCTCCGGACGCTGGGCAAGAACTGAGGAGGCCCGACCCATGCGACGCGTACCCGGAGCGAACCTGATCGGCGCGGGGGCCGCGCTCCTGCTCGGGGCCTGGCTCCTCGCCGGCGCCGTATCGGCCCAGTCTCAGAAGCCTCTGGCCCTCGGTCCCCTGCCCCCCGTGGCGGCGCCGCGCGACAATCCGATGTCGCCAGCGAAGGTCGAGCTGGGGCGGCTCCTCTTCTTCGACCCGAGGCTCTCGGGCGATGCCTCCACCTCTTGCGCCTCCTGTCACAACCCCGAGAGAGGCTGGGGCGACGGGAGCGACGTCTCCCGCGGCTACCCCGGCACCCAGCACTGGCGCAACTCTCAGACGGTGCTCAACGCGGCGCACTACACGAAGCTGTTCTGGGCGGGAGAGGTGACGAGCCTCGAGGGGCAGGCCGAGGCCGCGGCCACGGGCAACGTGGCCGGCAACGGCGACCCCATCATGATGGAGGAGCGGCTGCGGCAGATCCCCGAGTACGTGCGCCGCTTCAAGGCCGTCTTCGGCACCGACCGCCCCCTGATCGGCGATGTGTGGAAGGCCATCGCCGCCTTCGAGCGGACGCTGGTGTCCAGTCCCGACCAGGTCGCCTTCGACCGCTTCGCCAAAGGTGACGCAAGGGCTCTCGGGGAGGAGGCGAGGCGCGGCCTCGCTCTCTTCCAGGGCAAGGCCGGCTGCGTCCAGTGCCACTCGGGCCCGCTGGCGTCCGACGAGAACTACCACAACCTCGGCGTTCCCAAGAACCCGGCCTTCGAGGAGGACCCGCTCCGGCAGATCACGCTGCGCTTCCAGCACTACAGCCGCGGCGTTCCCGAGCCGCTCTACCGCAAGGCCGACCGGGATCTCGGCCTCTACTACACGACCAAGCGCGACGAGGACAAGGGCAAGTTCAGGACGCCGACGCTGCGCGAGCTGAAGTACACGGCGCCCTACATGCACAACGGCGCCTTCTTCACCCTGGAGGAGGTCGTCGACTTCTACGATCAGGGCGGCGGCCAGGACCCCGGCAAGAGCCCACTCCTCAGGCCGCTCCGCCTCTCGGCGCAGGAAAAGAAGGACCTCCAGGCCTTCCTGCTCTCGCTCTCCAGCGACAGGCCCATCGTGGTCCCGCCCCCGGCCCTGCCGGGCTACGCGGCCATCAAGTAGGAGGGATGCCCATGACCTCGCGCGACGACTCCGGCAGCCGGCCCTGTTTCTCCCGCCGCGCCTTCCTCCTCGGTAGCGGCACGGCGGTCACGGTGACGCTCCTCGACGGGCCCATGAGCCTCGCCCTGGGCCAGGGGGCCGCGCTCCAGAAGGCGACCTACCCGCGCCGGCTGATCGGGCGGCTGAGCCAGCTCAAGACCGATCAGCCGACGCCATTCCAGTATCCGTGGAAGGACGCCAATTCCAGCAATATGCTCGTGAAGCTCGGCACCGCGGCGGGAGGCAGCGTCGGACCCCAGCGGGACGTGGTGGCCTTCTCAACGCTCTGCGCCCACATGGGCGGCCCGCTCGCGGGGCAGTACCGCGGGCAGCACAAGGTGGCCGGCCCGTGCCCGCTTCATCTGACGACCTTCGATCTCACCCGGCACGGCATGGTGGTCTCGGGCCAGGCCACAGAGAGCCTCCCTCAGATCGCGCTCGAGACGAAGGGCGACGAGATCTGGGCCGTCGGGGTCATGGGGCTCATCTACGGCTACCACTCGAACCTGGCCCTCCGGGCCTGAGGAGGATCCGCCATGGCTCAGGGCGTGACCCAGTACTACCTGCCCGAGGATCAGGTGCCGCTGCCGCCCGCCGACGCCAAGGTGTCCACCACCGCCTGCGACTACTGCATCGTCGCCTGCGGCTACAAGGTGTACACCTGGCCGCTGGGCAAGGAGGGCGGCCCGAAAGCCGCACAGAACGCGCTCAAGGTCAATTTCCCCGCCGGGGTGAAGACGGGGAAGTGGATCAGCCCGAATATGCACAACGTCGTCTACGTGGACGGCCGCCCGCAGCACGTGGTCGTCATGCCCGACGGCGACGCCAAGGTGGTGAACGTCGGCGGCAACCACAGCATCCGCGGCGGGGCGCTGGCCCAGAAGTGCTACAACCCGAACAAGCCCTCCCAGGAGCGGTTGCTGCACCCGATGATGCGGGTGCGCGGCACGCTGCAGCCCGTGTCGTGGGAGACGGCCTTCGAGGTCATGGCGGGGGTCTCGCGGCATGTGCTCGATCGCTACGGCGAGCACGCCTGGGCCATGAAGACGTACTCCTACCAGTACTTCGAGAACACCTACGCCATCACCAAGCTCGCCTTCGGCTCGATCCGCACCCCGGCCTTCGCTCCCCACGACAAGCCCGGCATGGGCCCGGACACGCCCGGGCTCGACTGGGCCGGCATCGACGCCTTCAGCGCCTCGTACGAGGACTGGGGGATGGCGGACGTGATCTTCTTCTCAGGGGTGGATCCCTACGAGACCAAGTCCGTGCTGTTCACCTCCTGGATCATGCACGGCAAGAACCCCGACAAGAAGCTGATCTTCGCTCTGCCCAGGAAGACCATGGGGGTGGCCTGGGGCGAGGCTCGGGGCGGTCTCTTCCTCCCTGTCATCCCGGGGACCGACACCGTCCTCAACCTGGCCATCATCAGGGTGATCCTGGAGAACGGCTGGGAGGACAAGGAATTCATCGAGAAGTGGATCGCGAACCAGTGGGAGGTGGACTCCGGGTTCGGGCGAGGGCCGCGGAACACGCCCGTCGAGTGGTTCACGACCTGGGGGCGGTACGGGGTCGGCTTCGCCGACTACAAGAAGTGGATCCTGGGCTATCGCTACGCTGAGGCGGCGGTGGCCGAGCAGCTCACGGGCGTGCCGGCGGCGCAGATCCGCAAGGCCGCCGAGATGCTGGCCAAGCCGCGTCCGGACGGCTCCCGCCCCAAGGCTTCCTTCATGTTGGAGAAGGGGATCTACTGGTGCAACAACCTGGGGAACACCACCTCCTTCGCCGCGCTGGGCCTCGTCTGCGGCGCCGGCAACCGCCCCGGCCGGGTGATCTCGCGAGGCGGCGGCCACCAGCGCGGGTGGATGGGCGGCGCGGGGTACCCGCGGGGGCTCTCGCCCGAGAAGTTCCCCGGGCGCCGTAAGAAGGAGATCGACCTGGACCGCTGGGTCGTGGACGGCAACGTCCGATTTGCCTGGGTGATCGGGACCACGTGGCTTCAGGCCATGGCGGCCTCCCAGGAGCTGATGGACACGTT
>JACOVB010000394.1 GCA_016177555.1 Candidatus Rokuibacteriota bacterium | reverse complement strand
GAGCCGTCCGCGCGCGGGCTGAGATCCCGGTCCGCCGCCTCACCCGAGCGTCGCGTGCCGTTCTCGCGGAAAGGGCGCGGCGTCTGCCCGAGCTGCGGGGGTCGGCGGATGGCGGAGCGCGCCGCGTCCCTCGCCCCAGCCCGACCACGCCGCGGCCACCTCTGTCACCTCTGGCCGGGGGCCGGGCCAGCCTCTCACGGTCCGCTCGGAGGTCTCATCGATCGACGGCGACGGCCGCCAGGGCAGCCGTCTGCGCCGCTCACGCGGTCCTTGACGACGTCCCTGTCCCGGGAGCAGCATCGCCGCAGGGGCCAGATCAGAGCCGGGCGGTCTCGGCTCCAGAGGGAGGGCTCCGGGGCCGGCGGCTCGACGACGCTGGGGTCTTTCAGGGGGTCCTGGAGGCCCGCTGCATGGGGCCGCGTGATGCGAACTGGCATTTATGGAGGGGAACCATGAAACGAATAGGGGCTCTCGCAGTGGCGGTCGCTCTCGTCCCCCTGGTTGGCGTCTGGTCCGCGGCGGACGCGCAGATGCGGAACCTGGCGATGGGCAGCACTCAGACCTCGTCGAGCCACTACTCGTACTTCGTGGGCGCGGCCAAGGCCATCAACCTGCTGGTTCCCGAGCTGAACGTCACTGTCGTGGAGACGGGAGCCACCGTGGAAAACATCAAGCGGATGCAGAAGGGCCAGCTCGACATGGGGCTGGTTACGGCCGACCAGGTCTACCTGGCGTGGCGGGGACAGGAAACCTGGAAGGACGCCCCGTTCGAGGGCATCCGGCAGCTGTGGCTGTACAGCGTCTCCGCCAACTACGTCACCGTCCGCGAGGAGACCGGGATCAAGAGCATCCATGAGCTGACGAGCAAGAAGTTCACCCCGGGCATCCGGGGCTCGGCCGTGGAGAAGGGGACCGAGACGGTCTTCGGCATCCTGGGGATCAAGCCCGACTGGCAGCGGATGGGCACGGCCGACACTGTGGACGCCATGAAGGACAAGCGGATCGTGGGCTTCGCCAAGAGCGGTTCCGGCTTTTTCCTCGACGCCTCCACGATGGATATCGCCACCCGGACCGCGCTCCGCACGCTGCCGTTCAGCGAAGAGGATGTGAAGAAGGTCCGGGCCGTGCGGCCGTACCTGCCGTGGATCAAGGTGCCGGCCGGGTCGATCAAGGGACTGGGGGAGTTCTGGACCACGGCGTCGCTCGCCTTCGTGGCGGGGACCAAGAGCATGCCCGCGGACCTCGCCTACAAGGTCGTCAAGGCGATCTGGGAGGGGCAGGAGCACCAGCCCCAGGCGGTGATGGGCGCCGCGTACCGGAATCCGCGCGGCACGATCGAGCACGCGCTGTCTCCGCTGCACGCCGGCGCGATCAGGTTCTACCGGGAGCTGGGCCTCAAGATCCCGGACGAGCTGATCCCGCCCGAGGCGAAATAGGAGGTGGTGCCCCGGCTCGACCCGGCGCCGGACCAGGAGGTGTGACATGCGATTCGGCGTGACCCTCGTTCCCGACGACACCCGCGCGCTCGGGCCGCTCGCGCGCCTCATGGAGGAGCGGGGCTACGACCTCCTCGGCATGGGAGACTCGCAGTCGCTCTACCGCGAGGTCTACGTGAGCCTGACGGTGTGCGCCCTGGCGTCGACACGGCTCCGGCTGGGGCCGACGGTCACCAACCCGATCACGCGCCACCCGGCGGTGACCGCCAGCGCCATCGCCAGCCTCGACGAAGTGTCCGGCGGGCGCGCGTTCCTCGGCGTCGGGAGCGGCGACAGCGCGATCTACAACCTGGGCCAGCGGCTCGCGCCGCTCGACACCCTGCGGCGGACGCTCGTGACCCTCAAGGCGCTCATGCGGGGCGAGCGGGTCGAGTTCGAGGGCCGCTCGATCCACACCCAGTGGATCAGGCGGCCGGTGCCCCTCTGGATCGCCGCCGAGGGACCGCGCACGCTCGAGCTGGCGGGCGAGCTGTGCGACGGCGTCATCGTCGGGACGGGCCTCACGCCCGACGTGATCGACGGCTCCCTGGCCTGTCTCCAGCGCGGCGCCCGGAAGTCGGGGCGGAGCCTCGCGGACCTGGACATCTGGTGGTTCGCGAAGGCCAACATCGCCTCGATCCGCGCGCAGGCGGTGGGGGAGATCAAGATGGCGCTGGCGGCGAGCGCCAACCACGCGTTCCGGGCCACGCTGGAAGGCAAGCACGTTCCCGAGCGCCACCACGAGGCCATCCGCGAGCTGCGGCGCCGCTACGCCTTCCACCAGCACGAGCACCTGGGCCCCACCGCCAATGCCGCGTTGACCGACGAGCTCGGGCTGACCGACTACCTGGCGGAGCGCTTCGCCATCGCGGGAACCCCCGATGAGTGCGCGGCGACGGTCGAGCGTTTGCGCCTCCACGGCGTCTCGCAAATCCTGATCACGGCCTTCGTGCCGGACCGGATGCGCTTCCTGCGCGAGTTCGCCGATGCCGTGATCCGGAACGCCCGATGACCGGCGAGCGCAGGAGTCGCATCGTCGACGAGATCCAGGCCGCCGCGCGGGTGACGGATGGCATGGCCATCGTCATCGGCGGCCACATCATGTCGAGCCACCCGATGGCCGTCATCCGCCAGATCATCAAGCAAGGCACGAAGAACCTGACGGTGATCGGGGCCGCCTCCGCGGGCCTCGAGGTGGACCTCCTGGTCGGCGCGGGCTGCGCGAGGCGGGTGATCACCCCGTACGTCGGCGGCGAGGCGCTGGCGCCCATCGGGCCCTTCTACCAGGCCGCGGTGCAGCGCGGGGAGATCGACGTGTGGGAGTGCGACGAGGGCATCTACTACACCGCCCTGCGCGCCGCCGCCCTCAAGCTCCCCTTCCTGCCGACGCTGTCGGGACTGGGCACGTCGCTTCCGGAGGTGAATCCGGACCTCCGGCTCTTCAACGATCCGATCACCGGGCGCCCGCTCGTCGCCGTGCCGCCGCTCCAGCCGGATGTCGCGCTGATCCATGCCGCGGTCGCCGACGCCTACGGGAACGTGCAGTTCGTCGGCAGCGGGATGGGCGATCGGGCCCACCATCGCGCGGCGGTGACGACGATCGTGACCGTCGAGCGCGTCGTCCCGAACGAGGAGATCCGCAAGAATCCCCTGGCCACGGCCGTCTGGAACGTCGACGCCGTGGTGCGGGCGCCCTACGGGTCCCACCCGTACCAGAGTCCGGGCTTCTACCTCCACGACGAGGATCACCTGAACGAGTACCTCCGGGCGGCACGGGCGGCGGTCCAGGGGGACCGGCGCCCATTCGCCGAGTACCTCGACCGCTACATCCTGGGTCCGGCGAACCACGCGGAGTACCTCCAGACCGTTGGGTTCCCCCGCATCCTCTCGCTCCACGAGGTCTGAGGACGGAGCATGACATACACGACGAAGGAACTCATCGCGGCGTTCATCGCGCGTGACTTGCAGGATGGCGAGAACGTAGTCGTGGGCGCGAACCTGCCCGTGCCGCGCGCGGGTGTGCTGCTCGCCCACCTGCACCACGGACCGAACATGACCATCGGGCTCTCGGCGACGCAGACGAACCTCCTGAAGGAGCCGGTCCTGCAACCCTTCAAGTACAATCGCGACTTCCGCGCCGCGCGCTGGGCGGAGTCGTACATGCAGCACCACGAGACGTTCGACTCGCCGAAGCTCATGTCAGACGTGTTCTTCGTCGGCGGGATCCAGATCGACCAGTTCGGCAACTCCAATCTGATCGGTGTCGGCACGGACTACCGGCGCCTGCGGTTCCGGGGGCCGGGTGCGATCGGCACGACGACGATGACGACGTACACGAAGCGCTACCACCTGTACCTGAACAGCCACGATCCGCGCGTGCTGGTGGAGCGCTGTGACTTCATCACGGCATTCGGGTGGGGCCGTGGGGGCGCCGACGCACGCACGAAGCTCGGCCTGCCCGGTGGTGGCCCGAAGTACTGCATCACCCCGCTCTGTGTCTTCGATTTCGAGGAGGAGACCAAGCGCATGCGTCTCAGGAGCGTGCACCCCGGCGTCACCGTCGAAGAGGTGCTGGCGCGGACCGGTTTCGCGCCGATCATCGCCCCGCGCGTCCCGGAGACCGAGGCGCCGAGTGCGGACGAGATGGAGATCTTGCGGCAGCGTGTCGACGTCGAGGGCGTGCTGAGGTCCTAGCAGGACAGGAGCGATGACATGCGATTCGATTTCAGCGAGGAACAGCAGATGTGGCACGACACCGTCCACCGGTTCATCGACACCGAGGGCGGGGGGCGCGAGTATGCGCGGCGGTGCGACGTGGAGCGGCACTACCCCTACGAGCTGTACGAGACAGTCGCGCGGCAGGGATGGCTCGGCCTGCTGATCCCGGAGGAGTATGGCGGGATGGGGGCCGACGCCATGTTCTACGCCATCTTCATGGGCGCCATGGGCAAGTACCACGTGGACCTCTCGAGCGCGTTCGGGGTGTCCACCTTCACCGCCATGAACATCGTGCGCCACGGCACCCCCGAACAGAAGAAGCGGTACCTGCCGGCCTTCATCGAGGGCAAGATCCGGTTCTCCATCTCGATGACGGAACCGAACGCCGGATCGGATGTGGCCAGTCTGACCTGCCGCGCCGAGCTGCAGGACGACCACTTCGTCCTCAACGGCCAGAAGGTCTTCGCCTCGGCCGCTCACGCCAAGGACAACATCATCTGCATGGCGGTCCGCACCGACCCGAACGCGCCCAAGCACAAGGGGATCAGCCTCCTGCTCGTCCCGAACGACACCCCGGGACTGGAGTTGCGGCTCCTGCCGACCCTGGCGCGCCGCGCAACAGGCACGAACGAGATCTTCCTGACGGACGCGCGCGTGCCGCGCGAGAACCTCCTCGGGGAGCTGAACGCGGGCTGGCGGTACCTGGTCGAGCACCTGGAGATCGAGCGGCTGGCGATCTCGGCGGGCTACGTGAGCTGCGCCCAGACCGCCGTCTCCGATGCGCTCCGGTACGCCAGGGAGCGACACCAGTTCGGCCGCCCGATCGGCGAGTTCCAGGTGATCAAGCACATGCTCGCGGACATGCAGACCCAGGTCGATGCGGCGACGCTCATGGTGTACCGGGTCGCGTACCTGGCGAGCCAGAGGCGCGCCTGCACCAAGGAGGCGGCCATGGCCAAGCTCTTTGCGTCCGAGACGCTCCTCGATGTCGCCACCAAGGGCATGCAGATCCTGGGCGGATACGCCCAGCTCCCCGAGTACGATATGGAGCGGTACTGGCGAGAGGGCAAGCAGGCGACGGTCGGCGGAGGCACGAGCCAGATCCAGCGCGGCATCATCGCCAAGAGCCTGGGGCTGTAGCCATGCGAAGCTTCAAGGGCCAGGTCGCGATTGTTGGCGTCGGCGAGACTGCCGTCGGCAAGGTGCCGGGCCGGAGCGCCCTCTGGTTCAACGCGGAAGCGACGCGGCTCGCGCTCGAGGACGCCGGAATCGACAAGTCCCAGGTGGACGGCCTCGTGACCGCCCCGAGCTTCGTGGCGCCCTTCCCCCGCATGAGCGTCGCGGTCAGCGAGTACCTCGGCATCCAGCCGACCTTCTCGAACACGCTGAACGTGTCGGGCGCGACCGCGGCCGCGTCGGTCAACGTGGCCGCCGCGGCGATCCACGCCGGGCTTGCCGACACCGTCGTCGTCTGTTGCGGGGACAACATGCTGTCAGGGTTGACGCGCGACCTCGCGGTCAAGGCGCTCATCGAGAGCCGCGACCCCCAGTACGAGGCGCCGTTCGGTCTGCTCGTGGCCACGACGTTCGCGCTCACCGCCCAGCGCCACATGGCGGAGTACGGCACGACGCCCGAGCAGCTCGCCCGGGTGGCCGTCGTCACCCGCGGGCATGCCCTGAAGAAGCCGGGAGCGCACATGACGGCCCCGATCACGGTCGAGGACGTGCTCGCGTCCAAGCCCATCACGACGCCCTACCACATGCTCGACTGCGCGCTCGTGAGCGACGGGGGGGCGGCGTTCGTGCTGACGGCCGCGGAGCGGGCCAGGGATCTCCGGAAGAAGCCGGTCTATCTGCTCGGCGGGGGCGAGAGCTATACGCAGGAGCACATCTTCTGCGCGGAGTCGATCACGACTACCGGCGCCGCCATCTCCAGCCGGCGGGCGTACGCGATGGCCGGCGTCGGCCCCGGGGACATCGACGTGGCCGGCATCTACGACTGCTTCACCGGGACCGTCATCATGATGCTGGAGGACCTGGGCTTCTGCAAGAAGGGGGAGGGCGGCCCGTTCGTGGAGGCCGGCCAGATCACCCATGGCGGCCGGATCCCGATCAACACCCACGGTGGGATGCTCTCCTACGCGCACCCGGGGCTGCCGGGCGGCTTCTTCCACATCGTCGAGATGGTGCGCCAGCTCCGGGGCGAGGCGGGAGAGCGCCAGGTCGCCGGCGCCGAGCTGACGCTCTGCCATAGCCTCGGCGGGGGCTTCGCGACGAACGCGACGATCATCCTGGGCACGGAGGCGAACGGATGAGTGGCCAGAAGCCGCTGCCGCGGATCGACGACGACACGCGGGCGTACTGGGCCGGGCTCGCCCGCGGCGAGCTCCTGCTCCAGCACTGCCGTGACTGCGGCCACGTGCAGTTCTACCAGCGGGCCATGTGCGGGCGCTGCTTGAGCGCCAGCCTCGAGCACCGCCCGGCGAGCGGCCGGGGCACGATCTACAGCTTCAGCACCGTGCACCGGCCGCCGTCGCCGGAGTTCAAGGACGACGTCCCGTACACCGTGGTCCTCGTGGAGCTGGCCGAGGGGCCGAGGATGATCAGCGCGCTGGTCGAGACGGCCCCGGAGACGGTCAGGATCGGCCAGCCGGTGGAGATCGTCTACGATCGGGTGAGCCCCGAGATCACGTTCCCGCGCTTCAGGCGCGCCGACGCGGCGAAGGCCGGCTGACCGCGGATGCGTCTCCGGGACAAGGTGGCGATCGTCACCGGCGCGGGGACCGGCCTCGGCCGAAGCATCGCGACACTGTTCGCGCGGGAGGGGGCGAGCGTCGTGGTGAACGGCCGGCGCCCGGGCCCGATCACCGCGGTGGGGGAGGCGATCGAGCGGGCGGGGGGCCGCGCCCTCCCGGTGCCCGCGGATGTCACGGTGGCCGCCGATGTGTGCCGGCTTGTCGAGGCCACCCTCCAGGCGTTCGATCGCCTCGACGTCCTGGTCAACAACGCCGGGGTGTTGCCGACCCGAACCAAGGTGGCCGAGTGCACCGAGGAGCAGTGGCGAACGACGCTCGACGGGAACCTGACCAGCGTCTTCCTCTGCTGCAAGTACGCGATGCCCGCGCTCGTCAAGTCGCGCGGGAACATCGTCAACATCGCCTCGACCACCGGCCTCCGGCCGGCCCGTCATCGCGCGGCCTACGGCGCCTCGAAGGCCGCCGTGGTGCTCCTGACCCGCAGCATGGCCCTGGACTACGCGCGGCAAGGGGTGCGCGTCAACGCCGTCTGCCCGGCGTTCGTCGAGACCGATCTCAACCGCGAATGGGTGGCCGCGCTTCGCGGGCATGGCGGGTACGAGACGCTCATGAGGAGCCACCCGCTTGGCCTGGGTGAACCTGACGATGTCGCGTACGCAACGATGTTCCTGGCCAGCGACGAGGCGAAGTGGATCACGGGCGTGGCGTTGCCCGTGGACGGAGGGGCGACGGTGGCGGGCGCGTAGGCCCGAGCGCGGGATCGCCGGAGGGAGAGCCATGGCACGACAGTTGTGGGACGAGATCGAGGGGCGCCCCTGATCTTAGGTGCTGGCGATCCAGGCCGCGAAGCTCCAGCGCCACCTCGCCTCCCTGGACGGCGTCTCGGAGTTCTATCGGGAGACACTCCGCGCCGCCGGCGTGGCCTTCGGCGCGGTCAGGTGGTCCCTGGCATCTCGGTCAGAACACCGGCGTCGGGACGGTCCCCCAGCCGCTTCCCGGCGGCGTGTCCCGGATCGCGAGGATCTCCCCGGTGTCCGCGATCATGCCCTGCATCGTGTAATCGATCGGGGTGCAAGTCACAGGCGCAGGAGGAGGGGCTGACGGCTCCCCGAGGGCGAGCCTGCTGTACTCCTGCTGTACTATAGAAGAGCCCATGTCGCGCGCCCTGGACCAGATCCATTGCCTCGAGGAGAGCGTCGGCCGGGCCCTGGTCGGCAAGCCCGAGGTGGTGCGCCTGGCGGTGGTGGGGCTGCTGGCGCGCGGCCATCTCCTCATCGAGGACGTGCCGGGGGTCGGCAAGACGACGCTCGGCGCGGCGCTGGCGCGCTCCATCGGCTGCGGCTTCCAGCGCATCCAGTTCACCTCCGACATGCTCCCCTCGGATGTC
>JACOVB010000328.1 GCA_016177555.1 Candidatus Rokuibacteriota bacterium | reverse complement strand
TCCTGCAGGTCGCGTCTGCCGCCTTCGCGGTGCCGCCGCCTCCCTCCGTCACGCCGCTGCTGGGCCCCGTGGTCTTCTCGCGCCCCCCCGACGGGAGCGACTGGCGCCACCGCGAGGCGCTCGACGCCATCCTGCGAGCCGCCGAGGGTCGGCCGGCCACGGTGGCCGTCGTCGCCAACGACAACTACTTCTCGGTCTCCAACTTCCGCTACGACGTGGTCCGCGAGCGGCTGCCGCTCACGATGATGCGGGCCTGGGATGGCGCGCCCCTCGGTATCGAGTTCGTGATCGTCAAGACCGGGGATCAAGGACCGGACTTCGCCTCCGCGAAGCCCGACCGCATCATGGCCGCGTTCGGTGGGGGCGACCCGTGGCTGGCGGCGGCTTTTCCCGTGATCGCCGAGTTCCCGCTGCCGGACGGCAGTCGCGGCATGGTCCGCATGCGGCGACTGGTGCCGGTGGCGGGGCTCACTGCCGAGGCGCTGGCGCGGCGCCTGCGTCTGTCGGCCGAGGGCTTTCTCCACGACTACGCGCGGGAGGCCGTCGGCTTCCGGGTGTCGATGGAGTACCGGCCGGAGGCGCTCCTGCGGGGCGAGGTGGACCGGCTCGTCGTCGAGGCGGATTCGGCGCTCGTGGGGGAATTCGTCCGGAACCGGACTCCACTCCGGACGCGCAACGTGCGCCTGTCGGTGGAGGGTCTGCTCTTCCATCCCCAGCGCCTTGTCGAGACCGGACGGCTGGAGCTGCTGGGCGTCCGGGCGCTGCGTGCCCACCGCCTCACCGTCACCGAGGCGGAGCTGCTGGAGTTCGTCCGGGCGCAGAAGGGTTTCACGCGCGCCGACCTGCATCTGGGGGAGGGGTCGGCCGACGTCGGGCTCGTGTGGTCCGGACCGACCCTGTCGGCGCGGGTGCGTCTGTTGCCGGCCTCGGGCGCCGGCCCGTTCACCCTGGGCGTCGAGGCGGTGAGCGTGGGAGGGATCAGGGTGCCGGGGCCTCTCGTGGGCTGGGTGGTGCGCCATCTGGATCCGACGACTCGCCTCAGGCGGCTGCCCGTCGAGGTGTCGCTGGCACCCGTGACGATCCTGCCCGGGCGCCTCGAGGTGGGACCACCGGACGGCCCCGCCGAGGGCCGGCCGCAGGAGCGGAGAGAACGATGACGGAGTCGGATCGCGAGAAGAAGGCGCGGGCCCGCCGGATCCTGAGAGCGCTTCGCGCGGCCTATCCCGATGCCGCCGTCGCGCTGCGCTGGAACACCCCGCTGGAGCTTCTGGTGGCGACCATCCTCTCGGCCCAGTGCACCGACGAGCGCGTGAACCAGGTGACGGAGTCGCTCTTCAAGCGCTACCACACCGCGAGGGACTGGGCCCGGGCACGACCGGCGGGGCTGGAGCGCGAGATCTTCTCCACCGGCTTCTACAAGGCCAAGGCCAAGGCCATCATCGGGACGGCCAGGGTCCTCGCGGACCGGCACGGCGGCGAGGTGCCCAGGACCGTGGAGGCCCTGACGGCCCTGCCGGGAGTCGGGCGCAAGACGGCCAATGTGGTGCTGGGCAATGCCTTCGGGATCCCGGCGCTTGCCGTGGACACGCACGTCTCGCGGGTCTCACAGCGGCTCGGGCTGGCGCAAGGGCAGGACGCCGAGACGATCCACGAGGAGCTCTGCCGGGTGTTTCCCCGCGCAGGGTGGACTGGCACCACCCACCTCCTGATCATCCACGGCCGGCGCGCATGTCACGCGCGTCGCCCAGCCTGTCCGGGCTGTCCCGTCCGGGCCCTCTGCCCATGGCCTTCGAAGCCGATGGGCCAGGGGCCGGGACGAAAGGGTTGACAGTGAGAGATTGCCCTTTTACTATGGCGTGTTGCTGATGTCTGCCGCTGTGCCGTAGTGGGGCAGCTCCAAACAGGGACATAGGGACATAGGGATCATGCCGACCGTCATGCCGAAGGTAGACGCAATCGACCGGAAGTGGTACGTGGTCGACGCCGAGGGCCAGGTGCTCGGACGGCTGGCCTCGCGGGTGGCCGCCATCCTCCGGGGCAAGCACAAGCCGAGTTTCGCCCACCACCTGGACGTCGGGGACCATGTGGTCGTGATCAACGCGGGGAAGGTGCACCTGACCGGCCGCAAGCTCACGGACAAGATGTACCGCTGGCACTCGGGGTATATCGGGGGTTTGCGGGAAGTCCCCGCCGAGAAGATGATCAAGGCGCACCCGGAGCGCGTGATCGAGTGGGCCGTCGAGGGGATGCTCCCCAAGGGGCGGCTGGGCCGCGCGATGGCAAAGAAGCTCAAGGTATACCGGGGGTCGGAGCATCCGCATTCGGCCCAGAAGCCCGAGCCGCTCCTCACGGGCGGCCGGACATCCTCGTAAGGGAAGGACATGGCTCAGACGATGGCGTATTACGGGACGGGGCGGCGAAAGACATCCGTGGCGCGCGTGTGGCTCCGGCCGGGGGGCGGCACGATCATGGTCAACCGCCGGTCCTTCGAGGACTACTTCCCCCGCGAGACACTGCGGATGATCATCTGCCAGCCGCTCCAGCTGACGAACACCCTGGCCCAGTTCGACGCCACGATCAACGTCGGCGGCGGCGGTCCGACGGGCCAGGCCGGCGCGGCCCGTCACGGGATCGCCCGGGCGCTGCTCATGTTCGATGAGAAGCTCCGGCAGACGCTCAAGCGGGCGGGGCTGCTGACCCGGGATCCGCGAATGAAGGAGCGGAAGAAGTATGGGCAGCCGGGTGCGCGGTCCAAGTTCCAGTATTCCAAGCGGTAGGTAGGGGACCGGCCGGTGGTGCGGGTCGCCGTCGGGGGCGCGAGCGGGTACATGGGGGCGGAGCTCCTCCGCTTGCTCAGCGTCCACTCGAAGGTTCAGCTCACAGCCGTCACCTCGGAGAGACTGTCTGGCGAGCGCCTCGATCGAGTCTTCCCCCATCTGCGGGGCCTGTCCGCTCTCGTCTTCCAGGAGGTCAATCCAGACCGGCTCGCGGAGCAGGCCGACGTGGTCTTCCTGGCGCTGCCGCACATGCAGTCGCAGCAGGCCGTGCCCGTGTTGCGACGCCGCGGGCGGCGCGTCATCGACCTGTCGGCCGACTACCGGTTGCGAGACGCCTCCCTGTACACGACCTGGTACAAGGCGCCGCACGTGGACGCGGAAGGCCTCGCCGAGGCGGCGTACGGGCTGCCTGAGCTCCACCGGAAGGCCATCGCCCAGGCGGGTCTGGTGGCCTCTCCCGGTTGCTACCCCATGGGGGCGATCCTGGCGACCGCCCCGCTGCTCAAGAGCGGGTTCGGACTGCCTCAGGGCATCGTCATCGACGGCCAGTCCGGGGTCACGGGCGCGGGCGCCCAGGGCCGCACGGCGGACCCCATGTACCTGTACACCGAGGCCAACGAGAACGTGCAGGCCTACGGCATCGCGACCCATCGCCACACGCCCGAGATCGAGCAGGAGCTTTCCGCACTCTGCGGCCAGCCGGTCGTGGTGAGCTTCACGCCGCATCTGGTTCCGCTCAACCGCGGGCTGTTCACGACGGCCTCGGTGCCCCTCGGGAAGGCCGCGAGCACCGCCGAGCTCGTGGCCCTCTATCAGGAGTTCTACGCCGGCGAGCCCTTCGTCCGGGTCCTCCCCGAAGGGGAGCGGCCGACCACGCGGCGGGTGGTGGGGTCCAACTTCTGCGACGTTACCATCGTCGCGGACCCGCGCACCTCCCGGGCGGTGTGCGTCTCGGCACTCGACAACCTGGGCAAGGGGGGCTCCGCCAACGGCATCCAGAGCCTGAACATCATGATGGGGTGGGACGAGCGGAGCGGGCTGGAAGCCCCTCCGGTCTACCCCTGACGATCCCGCCGATCCGCATGCCGGAGATCCAGTGGCTGGACGGAGGGATCACCGCCGTCCCCGGCATCCTTGCCTCCGGCGTCGCCGGGGGGATCAAGCCCAGCGGAAAGAAGGATCTGGCGCTCATCTACTCCTCCTCGACGGCCCGGGCCGCGGCGGTCTTCACCACCAACCAGGTCAAGGGCGCGCCGGTCCTCGTGTCGCAGGAGCACGTACGTGGCCGGAAGGCCCAGGCGATCCTCGCCTCCAGCGGCTGCTCCAATGTCTGCACGGGCGAGCAGGGGATCAAGGACGCTCGCGAGATGACCCGCATCGTGGGCGATCTGCTCCACGTGCCCGCGCAGCAGGTGCTGATCGCCGCCACCGGCGTCATCGGCCAGCCGCTTCCCATGGACCGGATCCGGGCGGGGTTGCCGAAGCTGGTGAAGGCGCTCTCGCCCCAGGGAAGCCGCAGCGCCGCCGAGGCGATCATGACCACGGACACGGTTCCCAAGGAGGCTGCGCTGCGGGTCGAGGTGGGGGGGCGGCCCATCACCATCGGGGGGATCGCCAAGGGCGTCGGCATGCTGGAGCCCCATCTGGCGACCATGTTCTGCTTCCTCGCCACGGATGCCGCGATCGCGGCGGACGCCTTGCAGAACACGCTCCGGCACGCCGTGGACCGATCGCTGAACCGCATCACGGTGGACGGTGACCAGTCCACCAGCGATACCGTGGCGGTCCTGGCCAACGGTCTGGCAGAGAACGCGCCTCTGGAGAAGGGGGGGCGGGGACTCCGCCAGTTCCGCCTGGCGCTCGAGGCGATCACCGGGCGATTGGCCCGCATGCTCGTCCAGGACGGGGAAGGGGCCACCAAGCTGGTGGAGATCGCGGTCCGTGGTGCCCGCACGCGGAGGGAGGCCCTGGTGGCCGCGCGGGCCGTGGCGAACTCTCTCCTGGTCAAGACCGCCGTCGCCGGGGCCGACCCCAACTGGGGGCGGATCATGATGGCCCTCGGCAAGTCGGCGGCCCGCGTCCTGCCCGACCGGGTGGCCATCCGGATCGGCGAGGAATTGCTGGCGGAGCGGGGCATGCTGGGCCCCGGCGCCCGCCTCGACCGGGTCCGCGAGATCATGGGCCGGCGCGAATACACCATCGCCATCGACCTGGGGCTGGGTCGCGGCGAGGAGCGGGTCTGGACATCGGATCTGTCGGAGGAGTACGTTCGGATAAACTCGAAGTACACGACCTGACATGGGCGGCCCGCAGGGCCGCCCACAACCACGCACGATCTCGAGCTTCGGTCCCCGGCGGTGCGGACACGCCTCCCGGGGTGAGCGCTGCAGCGGCCCGGATGACGGGGCGCGCGCCGATCGGGGTCGGAGGCAAACCGAAGGAAAGAGAGGATCCATGGCGAGCTTGACCATGAAGGAGCTGCTCGAGGCCGGGGTGCACTTCGGCCATCAGACCAAGCGCTGGAACCCCAAGATGCAGAAGTACATCTTCGGGGAGCGGAACGGTATCTACATCATCGACCTGCAGAAGACCCTCAAGAAGTTCCGCGAGGCCTATGCCTTCATGCGGGATCTGGCCGCTGGCGGCGGCACCGTACTGTTCGTCGGAACGAAGAAGCAGGCGCAGGAGGCGGTGCTGGAAGAGGCCACGCGTTGCGGGATGTTCTACGTGAATCACCGCTGGCTGGGCGGCACACTGACCAACTTCGCGACAATCCGCAAGTCCATCGCGCGGCTCAAGAAGCTGGATGAGATGAAGGAGACGGGGGACTACGAGCGCCTGCCGAAGAAGGAGGTCCTCGGGCTCGAGCGCGAGCGCGAGAAGCTCGAGAAGACCCTGGCCGGCATCAAGAACATGGAGCGGCTCCCCTCGGCGATCTTCATCATCGACCCGAAGAAGGAGACCATCGCGGTGGAGGAGGCCAAGCGACTGGCCGTCCCCATCGTTGCCATCGTGGACACCAATTGTGATCCGACCGGGATCGACTTCCCGGTCCCGGGGAACGATGACGCGATCCGCGCCGTCCGGCTCATCACGGCCCGGATGGCCGATGCCCTCAACGAGGGTCGCGGCACCCTGGCGAAGGAGACAGACGAGGAGATCCCCGCTGCCGCCGATCTGCCCGTGGTGACCGAGGCGGAGATGGCGGCCCCGGCCGAGACGGGCGCCTGAGACCGCGTAGCGGCGCACGCGAAAAGGAGAGCTCCGCTCATGGCATCGCAGGTTCTGCTGGTCAAGGAGCTCCGGGAGCGCACCGGGGCCGGGGTGATGGACTGCAAGGAGGCGCTGGAGTCAGCCCAGGGGGACATCCAGGGCGCCGTGGAGTATCTGCGCAAGAAGGGGCTGGCCGACGCGGCGAAGAAGGCCCATCGGGAGTCCCGTGACGGCGTCGTCGCGTCCTACATCCACCCGGGGAGCAGGATCGGCGTTCTGGTGGAGATCAACTGCGAGACCGACTTCGTCGCCAGGACCGATGAGTTCCAGCAGCTCGTCCGGGACGTGGCCATGCAGGTGGCGGCCGCGAGCCCGGGTTACGTGTCGCGCGACGAGGTGCCCGGGGCGGTCGTGGAGAAGGAGCGCGAGATCTACCGCCAGCAAATGGCGGACCAGAAGAAGCCGCCCCAGGTCATCGACAAGATCATCGAGGGGAAGCTCGAGAAGTTCTACGCGGAGCAGTGCCTGCTCGATCAGCCGTTCATCAAGGACGCCACGGGCAAGACCAGGGTCAAGGACCAGGTGGACCAGGCCACCGCGAAGATGGGCGAGCGGGTGGTCGTCAAGCGCTTCGTTCGCTTCCAGGTCGGCGAGGGGGCGTAGTGGGCGCCCCCGCCCACCCGGCCGCGTACCGCCGGGTCCTGCTCAAGGTCTCCGGCGAGGCGCTCGCCGGCGCGCGCGGCTACGGGATCGATCCGGAGACCATCGGGCGGATCGCCGAGGAGATCCGCGAGGTGGTGGATCTCGGGGTCCAGGTCGCGGTGGTCATCGGCGGCGGCAACATCTTCCGCGGTATGGCCGCCGGCTCTGGCGGGATCGAGCGCGCCACCGGCGACCACATGGGGATGCTCGCGACCGTGATCAATGCGCTGGCGCTGCAGGATGCCATCGAGAAGGTGGGCGTGCCCACGCGGGTCCTCTCAGCCATCGAGATGCGGGCCGTGGCGGAGCCGTACATCCGCCGGCGCGCGATGCGGCACCTGGAGAAGGGCCGGGTCGTGGTGTTCGCGGCCGGGACCGGCAACCCGTTCTTCACCACGGACACGGCGGGAGCGCTCCGGGCCATCGAGATCGGCGCCGAGGCGATCCTCAAGGCCACGAAGGTGGACGGCATCTACACGGCCGACCCGGCCAAGGACCCGACCGCCTCCCGGCTCCCGCGCGTGACGTACATCGAGGTGCTGAACCGGGGGCTGCAGGTGATGGACACCACGGCCATCTCCCTCTGCATGGAGAACAAGCTCCCCATCGTGGTGTTCGACCTCACCCGTCGCGGCAACATCCGCCGCATCGTGATGGGAGAGCCGGTGGGCTCGGTTGTCTCCGCCGATCTCACGCCTCCCAGGGGGTGACCGACCATGCAAGTGCTGCTCAAGGACATGGAAGCCCGCATGCAGGCGGCGGCGGACCTCCTGACGAGGGAGTTCGCGGGAGTGAGGACCGGCCGGGCCAGCACGGCCCTGCTGGACGCGCTACGGGTGGAGTCCTACGGCACGCTCACCCCGATCAGCCAGATCGCCTCGCTGTCCGTGCCGGATCCGAAGACCCTGGTCATTCAGCCCTGGGATGCGTCGCAGATGCCCGCCATCGAGAAGGCCATTCTCAAGTCGGACCTGGGACTCACCCCGGCCAGCGATGGCAAGGTGATCCGGCTGAACATGCCGACCCTCACGGAGGAGCGCCGGAAGCAGCTCGCCAAGACCGTGGGCAAGCTGGCCGAGGAGGCGCGCGTGGCGATCCGCAACGTGCGCCGGGAGGCCAATGACAAGCTCAAGACCCTCGCCAAGGACAAGAAGGTCTCCCAGGACGAGGAGCGGCGCGGCCACGACCTGATCCAGAAGACCACGGACAGGTTCACCGGCAAGGTGGATGAGCTGGCGAAGAAGAAGGAGCGCGAGATCCTGGCGATGTAGAGGTGTTCTTGGGACGCCGTCCTCGTCTATGGCCCTGATTTTCCTGGAAGGTCACCCGCTCCTCAGGTACACTTGAACGCCATGGCGTTCACCCCCGGAACAGGCGTCCCCTCGGCAGAGCTGTCCCTTCTGGCCGACGAGGACCTCCGGGAGCGGGTGCTGGCAGGCCCTCTTCCCCGCCACGTGGCGATCATCATGGATGGCAACGGCCGCTGGGCCACCCGCCGCGGTCTGCCCCGGGTGGCTGGCCATCGCGAGGGGGTCAAGGCCGTCCGCGAGGTCGTGCGCGCCGCCGGCGAGCTCGGGATCACGTTCCTCACGCTGTACGCCTTCTCCTCGGAGAACTGGAACCGCCCGATCGCCGAGGTCTCCACCCTGATGACCATCCTCGAGCGCAGCATCGCCCGGGAGCTGCCGGAGCTCATGGCGCGCAACGTCCGCTTTCGCGTCATCGGCCGCCCCAACGGGGTGCCTGCGGCGGTGCAGCGGAGGATCGACCGGCTGGTGAAGGCGACGGCCGACAACACGGGCCTCACCCTGCTGATGGCCCTGAACTACGGCGGCCGCGACGAGCTGGTGGACGCCGCCCGGCGGCTCGCCGAGGAGGTCCGTGCAGGCGCGCTCAGGCCCGAGGAGATCGATGAAGCACGGCTCTCGCGGGCGCTGTACACCGGCGGCGTACCCGACCCCGATCTCCTCATCCGGACCAGCGGCGAGATGCGGGTCTCCAACTTCCTCCTGTGGCAGATCGCCTACACGGAGATCTGGGTCACGTCAACGCTCTGGCCCGATTTCGGCCGGCGCGACCTCTACGTGGCTGTGGCCGAGTTCCAGTGCCGCGACCGCCGCTTCGGGCGGGTGTGATGGACAGGACGCATCACGTGCCGCTACCGACGGACGTGCAGGCGGCCGGGGAGAGGCGGGGCGCCGCCCTCGCCAAGCGCGTCCTCAGCACCCTGGTCCTCCTCCCCTTGTTTGTGGCCGTGGTGGTGGCCGGGCCGGTGTGGCTCTTCGGCGTGCTGATCGTGCTCGTCTCGGCCGTGGGGCAGTGGGAGTTCACCGGGATGTTTGAGCGGGCGGGGGTCCGTCCCTTCCGGGCCCTGGGGCTGGCGGGCGGCGTCGTGGTCACGGCCAGCTTCGCCCTGCCCATGTCCGAGCGGCTGGCGCTCACCGCCGTGGTCCTGGCGGTCTTCACCGCGTCGCTCTGGGGACGCGACGGCGCCCGGATCGACTGGGGGCCGGCGGCCGTTACCCTGTTCGGTATCTGTTACGTCAACTGGTTGCTCGGCTACGGGTTCTGGCTGCGAGATCTGGAGGCCGGCCCCGAGTGGGTGCTGCTCCTGGTCTGGGTGACATGGGTTGGGGAGACCGCCGCCTATCTCGTCGGCTCTGCGGTCGGGAGGCGGAAGCTGGCCCCGGTGATCAGCCCCCACAAGACGGTGGAGGGCGCCGTGGCCCAGCTGGTGGTGTCGGTGCTGGCGGCGCTGGCGGCCAGGGCGTGGTTCCTCGGGGCACTCACGCTCAGCGAGGCGGTGGTGGTGGGCCTGCTGCTGGGTGTCGCGGGCCAAATCGGCGACCTCGTGGAGTCGGCCATCAAGCGGAGCGTCGGGACCAAGGACACCGGGCGCGTCATCCCGGGCCACGGCGGTATCCTGGACCGGGTGGACAGCCTGCTCTTCAACGCCCCGGTGCTCTTCTACTATGTCACCTATGGGAGGCTCGCCGGCGCATGAAGCGCGTCATCCTGCTGGGCGCGACGGGCTCCATCGGCCGCCGCACGCTCGAGCTGGTCGACCAGTTCCCGACCCGGTTCCGCGTCGAAGGGCTCGCGGCCCGCGGCTCCAACCCCGAGCTCATCGCCGACCTCTGCCTGAAGCACCGGCCGCGGGCTCTGGCGATCACCGATTCCCGGGCCGTGGACGCGGTCGTGCGGGCGCTGCCGCACCCCCGGCCGGAGATCTTCTCGGGCGCGTCGGGGCTCGTGACGCTCGCCTCGCAGGTGGACGCCGACGTGGTCCTCTCCGGCATCGTGGGCGGGGCAGGGCTCCTGCCGACGATGGCGGCCATCCAGTCGGGCAAGGCGATCGCGCTGGCCAACAAGGAAACGCTCGTGATGGCAGGCCCCCTCATGACCCACGCGGCCCGGGAGCGGCGGGTGCCGCTCTTGCCAGTGGACTCGGAGCACAGCGCCATCTTCCAGTGCCTCCAGGGGCACAACCGGTCCGAGGTGCACCGCATCCTCCTCACGGCCTCCGGGGGGCCCTTCCGGCGGCGGTCGAAGGCCGACCTGGCTCGCGTGACCGTCGAGGAGGCGCTCGAGCACCCGACATGGAAGATGGGCGCCAAGATCACGGTGGACTCGGCCACGCTCATGAACAAGGGGCTCGAGGTGATCGAGGCCCGCTGGCTCTTCGACCTCGTGCCCGGCCAGGTGCAGGTGATCGTCCACCCCCAGTCCATCGTCCACTCCATGGTCGAGTACGTGGACGGCTCGGTGATCGCCCAGCTCGGCGTGGCCGACATGGGGATCCCCATTCTCTACGCGCTGACCTACCCGAACCGTCTCCCCGGCGCCTCGGAGCGGCTCGATCTCACGCGCGTCGGGGCGCTGACCTTCGAGGAGCCCGATCTGGAGCGTTTCCCGTGCCTGGGCCTCGCGCGCCGAGCCCTCCTGGACGGCGACTGTGCGCCCGCCATCCTGAACGCTGCCAACGAGGTGGCCGTGGCCGCCTTCCTCGCGGGGCGCATCCCGTTCACCCGGATCTCCGGGCTGATCGAGGAGGCGCTGGCGCGTGTCCCAGGCCGCCGGCTCACCGGCATTGACGTGTGCGTCGAGGTGGACGGGGAAACGCGCCGGCGCGTGAGCGAATGGCTACCGGCCGGGAGTGGTCCTGCCGTCCGCGCAGCGGCCGGCGATGGAGGGGGAGGGCTGTGACGACGATCCTGGCGTTCGTGGTGGTCATCGGGCTCCTGATCCTGATCCACGAGCTCGGCCACTTCATCGTGGCGCGGCTGTGCGGCGTGGGGGTGGAGCGCTTCTCCCTGGGCTTTGGCCCAGTTCTCTGGCGCTTCAAGGGCAAGGAGACCGAGTACTGCCTCTCCGCCATCCCCATGGGCGGATACGTGAAGATGATGGGGGACGATGAGAACCCGCTGGAAGGCGGCAAGGGGGAGATCGTCGATCCCGCCAAGTCCTTCCACCTCAAGCCCCTCCTGGCGCGCTTCGTGATCGTGTTCGCCGGGCCGGGCATGAACTTCGTGCTGGCGGCGGTCATCGCCGCCCTGGTGTTCATGATCGCCGGCCAGCCGGTCTCCCCCGCCGTGCTGGGCCACCCGGCTCCGGACGGGCCGGCGGCGCGGGCGGGCCTCCGGCTGGGCGATCGCGTCGTCGCCGTGGGCGGGCAGCGGGTGCAGTACTGGGAGGATGTCCTGCGCGCCGTCCACGATGGGCGCGGGCGGCCGCTGGAGCTGACGGTGTCGAGCCCGGGGGGCGAGCGGACGGTCACCGTGACGCCCTCGCGCACCACCGGGCGGGATGTATTCGGCGATGAGCGGGAGGCGTGGGACCTCGGGGTGCGCTCCTTCACGCCCGCCGCCATCGGTGCCGTGGTCGCGGGTTACCCGGCCGCCAAGGCCGGTCTCAGTCAGGGCGACACCGTGATCGCTATCGAGGGGAAGCCCGTCCTGTCCTGGGAGGATTTGGCCGAGGCGATCTACAAACGGGCGGGCCAGCCGACCCGCCTCGAGGTTCGCCGGGGCCAGGAGATTGTCGCGGTCTCGGTGGTGCCCACCCCCGTGAAGGACCGCGGCCCCGACGGCAAGGAGATCGAGGTCGGGCGCATCGGCATCTCTCCATCTCCCAGGGGGACCTACGTGCGCTCGAACCCCGCCGTGGCCATCTGGGAGGGCGCGACCTGGACGGCCTGGGTGACGCGACAGACGGGCGTCGGGCTGTACAAGATCGTGGTGGGGCAGATATCGAGCTCCAACATCGGGGGACCGATCCAGATCGCTCAGGCGGCCGGAGAACAGGCTCGTCAGGGGCTTTCCAGCTTGGCCTTGTTCACGGCGGTGATCAGCGTGAACCTGGCCTTGCTCAACCTCTTGCCGGTGCCCATGCTGGACGGCGGGCACCTGCTCTTCTTCGTGTGCGAGGGGGTCTTGAGGCGCCCGCTGTCGCTCCGAAAGCGGGAGGTGGCGCAGCAGGTGGGCTTCGTGCTGCTGATGCTCCTGATGGTGTATGCGGTCTACAACGACCTGGCGCGCATCGATGTCTTCAAGTTCTTTCGCTGAGCATCCGGCCGGGGCGGCGCAGCCGCTCGGCGGGGTGGAGGGAGCGCGATCCATGTTTGAACGGCGCAAGACCCGGCAGATCGAGCTGGGCACGCTCAAGGTGGGAGGCGACGCTCCCGTCACCGTGCAGTCGATGACGAAGACCGACACCCGCAACGTGGAGGCCACCCTGCTGCAGATCTGGGCCCTCGAGGCGGCGGGCTGCGACATCGTCCGCTGCGCCGTGCCGGTCAAGGAAGCGGCGGAAAAGCTCGGGGAGATCAAGCGGCAGATCCGGATCCCTCTCGTGGCCGACATCCACTTCAACTACCGGCTCGCGCTCATCGCCCTCGATCAGGGTGTGGATGGCCTGCGGCTCAACCCCGGCAACATCGGCGGCAAGCAGATCGTCATGGAGGTGGTCGCCGCCGCCAAGGAGCGGAAGATCCCGATCCGGATCGGCGTCAACGGCGGCTCCCTCGAGAAGGACCTGCTGGCCACGTATGGCGGGCCCACGGCCCAGGGCATCGTGGAGTCGGCGCTCCGTCACATCCGCATTCTGGAAGACTGCAATTACCCGGAGATGAAGGTCTCGCTGAAGGCGTCGGACCCGGCGATGATGATCGAGGCGTATCGCCTGCTGGCAGACCAGGTGGAGTATCCCTTCCACCTGGGAGTGACCGAGGCCGGCACTCCGGGCGTCGGCACCATCAAGTCCGCCGTGGGGCTCGGGACGCTCCTGGCCGAGGGGATCGGCGACACCATCCGCGTCTCCCTGTCGGCGGACCCGACGGAGGAGGTGCGGGTCGGGATCGACATCCTCAAGGCGCTGGGCCTGCGCCAGGGCGGGCTCACCTTCGTCTCGTGCCCCTCGTGCGGGCGCGCGGACGTGGACCTCGTGGCGCTGGCCAAGGCGTGCGAGGACAAGCTCCGGGGGCTCAACGAGGAGATCCACGTGGCCGTCATGGGCTGCGAGGTCAACGGCCCAGGCGAGGCGCGGGCCGCCGACATCGGCGTGGCCGGGGGCAAAGGCGTCGGCCTGATCTTCCGGAAGGGCGAGGTCGTCCGGAAGGTGCCCGAGGCGCAGATCGTGGATGCCATGTGGGAAGAGGTGGAGTCGTTCATCGCAGAGAGGAAGGCCGCCGAGGGCGCGGCGGGGCCATAGGAGCGGGGTCCGTGGGACAGTACGAGCGGCACGTGTTCGTCTGCACCTCCGGGGAGACCTGCCCGACCCAGGGCGACGTGGAGAAGTACGTCAAGGCCTTGCGCACGGGTGCGGCCGCGGCCGGGAAGCGACAAGAGATCCGGATCAACAAGGCCGGGTGTTTCTCCCAGTGCGGACACGGGCCCATGATCGTCGTCTATCCCGAGAATGTCTGGTACGGGGGCGTGCAGGAATCGGACCTCCAGGAGATCCTCGAATCCCACATCCTCGGTGGCACGCCCGTCAAGCGGTTGGTCTACGACCCCGGCGTCCCGGGGCCCAACAAGCGCCCGGAGGGCCGGTAGCGTCCATGCGCTGGAGCCGATCGCTCATTCCCACACTCAAGGAAGACCCCGCAGATGCGGAGGCCATCAGTCACAAGCTCATGGTGCGCGCCGGGCTGGTGCGGCAGCTGGCGGCGGGGATTTACGTGTACCTGCCGGTGGGCCTTCGCATCCTGAACAAGGTCAACACCATCATCCGCGAGGAGATGAACGCCATCGGGGGCCAGGAGCTGACGATGCCGGTACTCCACCCAGCGGAGATCTGGCAGCAGTCCGGCCGCTGGGATGCGATCGGCGGTGAGATGTTCCGGCTCAAGGACCGCAACCAGCGGGACATGTGTCTCGGCATGACCCACGAGGAGGTCGTCGCGTGGCTCGCGGCTCACGAGATCCGCTCCTATCGGGACCTCCCCCAGGTCTGGTATCAGATCCAGACCAAGGAACGCGACGAGGCCCGGCCCCGCTCGGGCGTGCTTCGAACACGCGAATTCCTGATGAAGGACTCCTACACGCTGGATCCGGACCACGCTGCGCTGGACAAGTCCTACAACGACCACAAGGGCGCGTACTGCCGCATCTTCGACCGCTGCGGCATCGAGTACGTGGTGGTGGACTCGGACCCCGGCATGATGGGCGGCTCGGGCTCCCACGAGTTCATGGCGCCGAGCGCGGCCGGTGAGGACGACGTCGCGCTCTGCGACGGGTGCGGGTATGCGGCCAACGTCGAGCTGGCCCGGGGCGTTCCGGTGCAGGGGGTGCCGCCGGCGTGGACATTCGGGGAGGTGGCCACGCCCGAGGCCCGGACCATCGCCGAGGTCTGCGCGCTCCTCGGGATCGAGCCGGCGGTGACCATCAAGTCGCTGGTCTTCATGGGGCCGGAGGGCCCGGTACTGGCCCTGGTCAGGGGCGACCACGCGCTGCACGAGCGGAAGCTCGCGCGCGCGCTCCGCGCGGAGCCGCGTCCCGCCCAGGCCGACGAGGTGCGGGAGCATCTCGGGGTGCCGGTCGGGTTCGTCGGGCCCGTCAAGGTCAGCGGCGTGAGCCGCATCGTGGCCGACGAGTCGCTCCGGCAGGGGAGCTACGCAACCGGAGCCAACCGTGATGGCTGCCACCTCACCGGTGTCGTTCCGGGCCGCGATTTCCAGTGCGAGTGGGCCGACCTGCAGACCGTCCTGCCGGGAGACGCCTGCCCCTCATGTGGACTTCCGCTCCGGGTGGCACGGGTCATCGAGGTGGGGAACATCTTCAAGCTGGGCACCAAGTACTCCGTCCCGCTCGGCGCGGTCTATCTCGACGAGCAGGGTCGGGAGCGGCCGATCGTCATGGGCTCCTATGGCATCGGGCCGGCGCGGATCGCAGCGGCTGCCGTCGAGCAGCGCCACGACGCGGATGGCATCATCTGGCCGTGGAGCATCGCGCCCTTTCAGGTGCATCTGATTCCCGTGGCCATCCGGGACGCGGTCCAGGCCAGTGCCGCCGAGGAGATCTACCGGGATCTCACGGGGGCGGGCTTCGAGGTGCTCATGGACGATCGCGACGAGCGTGCCGGCGTGAAGTTCAAGAATGCCGACCTCCTGGGCGTCCCCATCCGTGTCACGGTGGGACAGGGGTTCATCAAGGAAGGGCTGGTGGAGATCCGCGAGCGGGGGACCCGCAGGGAGCGGCGGGTGACGCGGGCGGAGGTGGTCGCGACGGTCGGAGACGTCGGCAGAGAGCTGTCCGGAGGCTGATCGCGCCGAGCTCCCTTGCAGGAGTGCCTCGGCGTGTGCTAAGGTGTCGTCAAAAGTGGGCGAAGCCCACTTTTTTTTCTGACGTTTTCCTGGGGGGTTGTGGGCCGTGAGTGACCCGGAAGGCCGGCTCGGGCGCATCGAGGCTGTGCTGTCCCCGGTCGTGCAGGAGCACGGGCTCTCGCTGGTGGACGCTGAATGGCGCAGGGAAGGCCGGCGGTGGGTGCTCCGGTTGTTCGTGGACAAGCCCGGGGGGGTCACGATCGCCGACTGCCAGCGTCTGAGCCACGAGGCGGGTGACGTGCTCGATGTCTCCGGCCTCCTCGAGGAGGCCTACGACCTCGAGGTGTCCTCTCCGGGATTGGACCGCGAGTTGCGGAAGGACCGGGAGTTCGCCTGGGCGATCGGCAAGGAACTGCGGTGCTGGGTGCGCGAGCCCGTCGGCGGGCGCACCGAGTTCTGCGGTCGGCTGGTGGCGGTCACGGCCGGAGAGGTGATCGTCGAGGATGCACAGGGGGAGACGAGCATGCTGCCGCGCCATCTCGTGACCAAGGCGCGCCTGGTGCCCGTGTCCGCCGGCCGGCGGGCGCAGCAGGGGCGATGATCAACAAAGAGCTCATCTACGTGATCCAGCAGATCGGCAACGAGAAGGGGATCGGGACCGAGGTCCTCTTCGAGGCGCTGGAGTCCGCCCTGCTCTCGGCGTCCAAGAAGACCATGGGCGCCGCCGACAACGTGCGGATGCATCTGAACCGGCAAACGGGCGCCCTCCAGGTTTTCGCCCGGAAGAGGGTTGTGGCGGAGGTCTCCGATCCGACGCTCGAGATCAGCGTGGCCGAGGCCCGGGCGCTGAACAGCGATGCGCGGCTGGAGGACGAGCTCGAACTGGAGCTGCCGCACAAGGAGTTCGGGCGCATTGCCGCGCAGACGGCGAAGCAGGTGATCCTCCAGCGGGTCCGCGACGCCGAGCGCGACGCGATCTACGCGGAGTTCATCGACAAGGAAGGCAAGATCGCCCGGGGCGTCGTGCACCGCATCGAGAAGCGCAACGTCATCGTGGAGCTCGGCAAGACCGAGGGCGTGATCCCGGAGCGCGAGCAGATCCCGGGAGAGCGCTACAACCCCGGCGATCGGGTGCGGGCGTACGTGCTGGAGGTCAAGAAGACGGCCAAGGGCCCGCAGATCATGCTGTCCCGGACCCACCCGGGGCTGCTGGCGCGGCTCTTCGAGGCCGAGATCCCGGAGATCGCCGAGGGCATCGTGCAGGTGCGGGCGGCGGCACGGGAGCCCGGCGAGCGGGCGAAGGTGGCCGTCGCCTCCACCAAGCGCGACGTGGACCCGATCGGCGCCTGCGTCGGGCTTCGCGGCACGCGCATCCAGGTCATCAGCCGCGAGTTGCGCGGGGAGAAGATCGACATCGTGGAGTGGTCGGCCGATCCCGCCACGTTCGTGGGCCGGGCGCTCTCCCCCGCGAAGGTGGCGTCGGTCACGGTGGGCGATCTCGAGGAGCAGGGCGATCACCGCTCCGTCCTCGTGGTGGTGCCGGACAACCAGCTCTCCCTCGCCATCGGCAAGCGCGGCCAGAACGCCCGCCTCGCCGCCAAGCTCACCGGTCTCCGGGTCGACATCAAGAGCGAGACCGAGGTGGAGGAGGAGCGGCGCCGCGAGGAGGAGGAGCGGATCCTCGGACGGGAGGCGCTGGTCGAGCTTCCCGGCGTGGGGCCGCAGCTCGTCGAGCGCCTCGTCGAGGCGGGGCTGTCCTCGCCCGCTCGCATCGTGCGCGGAGGCCTGAGCGCTCTGGAGACCGTGCCCGGGGTCGGCGAGAAGAAGGCCACCAGCCTGCTCGCGTCAGCCACGCAGTGGGTGGCCCAGCATCCCGCGCCCCAGCCCGTTTCCGAGGCGGAGGCCGCTGCCGGCGAGGCCGCGCTGGAGACGGAACCCGAGGGGCACGCGCGCGTCGCGGAGGGCGCGGAGAGTGCGGGGGAGGGCAGCACTGCGGAACATCCCCCCCGCGCCTCGACGGGGTGAGAGCGGGACCCGGGCGGACCTGTCTCGGGTGTCGGCAGGTTCGCCCCAAGGCAGCGCTCCTCCGGCTGAGTCGAGGCGAAGATGGTCGGGCGCAGGTGGGTGCGACGGGTACAGGGCGCGGCGCCTATGTGTGCCCGTCGGAGGAGTGCCTGGGGCGGGCGCTCAGCAAGGGCCGGCTCGGTCACGCCTTCAAGCGGGCGACAGAGCCGCCCGCTGACGCTCCGGCCACGATCCTGGCCACGGCCCTTGGGGGAGTGCGGGGGCCATTTCTGGGCCCCCGCTGATGGTAGAGAGTGGAGCCTGAGGCCTGGCGGGCGGTGAAGGCATGGCGGGGGCCATTTCTGGGCCCCCGCTGATGGGAGCGAGTCGAGCCCGAGGGCTCGTGCGATGTGCAGGCATGCGGGGCAGGATTCCGGGCAAGGGGGAGACAGGCTTTGGCAGGACGCTTGAAGATCATTGACCTCGCGAAGGAGCTCGGCGTGACGAGCAAGGATTTGCTCGTGGCGCTGGAAGGAATGGGGCAGAAGGGAAAGCGGGCCATGACCCCGCTGGATACGGCCACCGCCAACGAGCTCCGTGTCAAGCTCGGCCGAGGGCGAGAGCTGCCCGTGGAGGCCAAGCCGAAACGCGCGGCCAAACCAAAGACGGCTCCCGAGGGTGGGGTGGGCATCGCTGTCGCCGAGCCGGCGAAGAAGCGAGCCGCAGGACAACGCGAGGCGAAGCCGGCCGCACGAAAGCCAGCCGCCAGGGCTCCCAAGGTGGAGTCGGCCGCCGAGGTAGTCAAGCCGGCCGCCACCATCTTCCGTCCGGCCCCTGCCGTTCCAGTTCCCCCGCCTGCTGGCGAGCTGATCCCGGCGGCGGGAGCCGCCCCGGCTGCTCCTGCCGCTCCCGCCGAGCCGACGAGGTTCGAGCCCCCGAAGCTCGAGCCGCTCAGGCCGGCCGTGGCCAGGCCTGCGCCCGGCGACTCGATGCGTCCCGCCGCTGCCGCGCCGCCGATGGTGCCGGGTATCCCGAAACCCCCGGCGCCGCCGCCGCGAGTCCTGACGCCGACCGCCACGGCCGCGGCGCCCGCGGCACCCGCGGCACCGAGCGTGAAGCCCGCCATGCCGGTCCCTGCCGCGCGCCCCGCGGTCCCGGGTCGTCTGGTGACACCGGCGGCGCCGGCGGTCGCCGCGCCGCCCGCCCGTGCGGCCGCGCCGGTCGCGCCCCCCGCGCCCGCTGAGGTCGAGCCGAAGCCTGCCGTCGCTGCGCCTCCGGCCGAGCCCGAGCCGCCCGCCGAGATCAAGCGCGAGCTGGTCAAGCTGCCCGAGTCCGTCACGGTGGGTGAGCTGGCGGCGGCGATGCGGCGGAAGTCCGGCGAGGTGATCAAGGCGCTACTCGATCTGGGTGTCATGGCCAGCGTCAACGAGGTGCTCGATCCCACGGCCGCCAAGCTGGTCGCCGACAAGTTCCACTTCGACGTCGAGGTGCGGTCGCTGGAAGGCGACCTCCTCGAAGAGGAAGAGACTGACCCGAGCCAGCTCGTCACGCGGCCGCCGGTCGTCACGGTCATGGGCCACGTCGACCACGGGAAGACGTCCCTCCTGGACGCCATCCGCACCACGAAGGTCGCCGAGAAGGAGTTCGGCGGCATCACCCAGCACATCGGTGCGTACCAGGTGGAGACCCCTCACGGCAAGGTGACCTTCCTCGACACGCCGGGCCACGAGGCCTTCACCGCCATGCGGGCCCGCGGAGCCCAGGCCACGGACATCGTCATCCTGGTCGTGGCCGCGGACGACGGCGTCATGCCGCAGACAGTCGAGGCCGTGAATCACGCCAAGGCCGCGAACGTGCCCATCCTGGTGGCGGTGAACAAGATCGACAAGCCGGGCGCCGATCCCGATCGGGTCAAGCGGGAGCTCTCCAATCTGGGGCTTGTGCCCGAGGACTGGGGCGGGCAGACGATCTTCGTGCACACCTCGGCCAAGAAGGGCGACGGCATCCAGCAGCTCCTGGAGATGACGGCGCTGCAGTCGGACATCCTGGAGCTCAAGGCCAACCCGAGTCGTGCGGCCCGCGGGGTGATCGTGGAAGGGCGGCTCGATCGCGGACGCGGTCCCGTGGCGACGGCGCTGATCCAGTCGGGGACGCTGAAAGAGGGCGACGCCGTCGTGGTCGGCTCCCGGTCAGGCCGGGTCCGCGCCATGTTCAACGATCGCGGCAAGAAGGTCCAGAAGGCCGGGCCCTCCGATCCGGTGGAGGTCCTCGGCCTCTCGGGCGTGCCCCAGGCCGGCGACACGCTGCTGGTGGTCGCCGACGAGCGCAAGGCGCGCCAGATCGCGACCGTGCGCTCGGAGCGAGACAGGCTCAAGGGCAAGGGCGGCACGCGGATCACCCTGGAGGAGCTGCACAAGCAGATCGAGGCGGGCGAGGTCAAGGAGCTCCGGCTCGTGCTCAAGGCCGACGTCCAGGGATCCGTGGAAGCCCTCACGGAATCCCTCGAGCGGCTCTCCACCGACGAGGTGAAGCTCAAGGTCATCCACGGCTCCGTGGGTGCGGTGAACGAGTCCGACATCATGCTGGCCTCCGCCTCCAACGCCATCGTCCTCGGCTTCAATGTCAAGGCCGATCCCAAGGCGGCGTCGCAGGCGCAGGCCGACGGTGTGGATCTCCGCAGCTACAACGTCATCTACGACGTGATCAACGACGTCAGGGCGGCGCTGTCCGGGATGCTCGCTCCCGAGATCCGCGAAGTGATCCTCGGACGAGCCCAGGTGCGCCAGCTCTTTCCCATCACCAAGCTGGGCTTGGTGCTCGGATCGGCGGTGACCGAGGGCAAGATCGTGCGCGGGGCGCGAGTGCGGGTCAAGCGCGGCGAGACCGTCGCGGGCGAGGGGACGGTCAGCTCGCTGAAACGCTTCAAGGACGATGTGCGCGAGGTTCTCCAGGGGCTCGAGTGCGGCATCGGGGTCGAGGGCGTCAAGAGCGTCCAGCCGGGGGACATCATCGAGGCCTTCACCACCGAAGAGGTGGCCCGGACGCTCTGAGATGTCCGCGGCGCGCGTCGCAATCGGCACGGTGGAGATCCACCTGCCGGACGTGGGGTCGCTGAAGGGCAAGCGGCACGCGCTGAAGGGGTTGAAGGAGAAGCTCCGGCACCGGTTCGAGATCTCGGTCGCCGAGGTGGATCACCAGGATTCCTGGCAGCGCTCCACCCTGGCCCTGGCGTGCGTCTCCGCCGACTCCCGTCATGCCAACGAGGTCATCTCGAAGGCCCTCGACTTCATCGAAGACAATGTGGACGGCTACGTGATCGACGTCCAGGTGGAGATTCTCTAGCATGCAGGGCAAGCGGTTGGAACGTGTCAACCAGCTCATCAAGGAGGAGATCTCCACCCTCGTGCAGCGCGAGCTGAAGGATCCGCGGCTCGGGTTCGTCACGATCACCGAGGTGGACGTCACGCCGGATCTCAAGCAGGCCAAGGTGTTCGTGTCCGTCCTCGGGCCCGAGGAGAAGTGGGTGTCCTCGTTCAAGGCCCTCGAGAGCGCGCGAGGCTTCATGTGGAGCTGGCTGCGCAAGCACCTGGACCTCCGGGTGACGCCGCAGCTGCTCTTTCGCCCGGACCGCTCCATGGAGCACGCCGCCCGCATGCAGTCGCTCCTGGCGGGCCTCCACCGGCAGGAGCCGCCCGAGCCCCAGGAGTGATCCCGTGACCGAGCTCTTCTCGTCCCCTCCTCGGGCCCTCCTCGACGCCCTGGCCCAGCCGCGCGGTCAGGCGCTGTTGCTCGGGCATGTGCACCCTGACGGGGACGTCCTGGGCACGCTCCTCGGAGCCGGTCTCGCGCTGGAGCACGCAGGGTGGACCGTCACCTTCGCCGGACCGCACCCCGTGCCCGATGTGCTCGCCTTCCTGCCCGGGGCCGCCCGGTGGGAGGTGTGGACCGTCGCGCCGCGGATCTTCGATGTCGTCATGCTCACCGATTGCCCGGATCACGCGCGGACGGAAGGGCTCCTCGAGCAGGCGCGAGCCGCCGGAAGTCGGGTCCTCAACATCGATCACCACCCGGACAACCGCCGCTACGGCACGGTGAACTGGATCGACCCTTCGGCCGCTGCCACCGGTGAGATGATCCACGAGCTCCTCGGAGCCCTGGGGCTCACGGTGACGCCGGAGATCGCGCTGTGTCTCTTCACGGCTATCCATACGGACACGGGGTCGTTCCGCTACTCCAACACGACGGCGCGCACCTTCCGTATCGCGGCCGAGCTCACGGCCGCCGGCGCCCAGCCGGCTCTCGTGTCCGACCGGCTCTACCAGCAGCGCCCGCCGGACGCGCTTCGCCAGCTCGGCGTGGTGCTCGAGGGGACCCGCGTCAGCGACGACGGGCAGGTGGCCTGGCTCACGGTGCCGCGGGGCCTCGTCTCCGGGTCGTTCATGGCGGCGGAGGACCTGGTCGGCTACCCGCGCTCGCTGCGCGGGGTCAGGGTCGCGCTGCTCTTCAGCGAGGAGGCCCCGGGCGCGGTGAAGGTGAGCCTGCGAGGCAAGGGCGAGGTGCCCGTGAACCGCATCGCGGCACGCTTCGGCGGGGGCGGGCACGAGAACGCCGCCGGCTGCACCGTGACCGGGACGCTCGACGAGGCCACCGCCACCGTGCTGGACGCCGTGCGCGACGCGCTGGCATCCCGCGCGCGGTGAGCCAGGCGCAGCGCTCCGGGGTGCTGTCGGTCGAGAAGGGGGCTGGCGTCACCTCGTTCCAGGTCGTGGCGCATCTCCGCCGCGTCCTGCGCGCGCCGAAGGTGGGCCACGGGGGGACGCTCGATCCCGATGCAACCGGCGTGCTGCCGATCCTGATCGGCGAGGCCACCAAGCTCACGCCGTACCTCGCGGAGCTCGACAAGGAATACCTCGCCACCGTCACGCTGGGGCTCGTCACCGACACCCAGGACGCCTCGGGCGAGGTGATCGAGACGCGTGAGGTGCCCCAGCTGACGGCCGATGGGCTCAGGGGCATTGTCCAGCGCTTCGTCGGCACCATCACGCAGGTGCCGCCCATGTACTCGGCTCTCCACCACGGCGGCAAGCGTCTCTACGAGATCGCCCGGCAGGGCGGCGAGGTGGAGCGTCAGCCTCGACAGATCCAGGTGCACGCCATCACGCTCGAGGCGCTCGCGCTCCCGCGTTTCACCATCCGCGTCCACTGCGGCAAGGGCACGTATGTGCGGACCATCGCGGCTGACATCGGCGAGGCTCTGGGATGCGGGGCCGTGCTGTCGGCGCTTGTGCGCACGCGCGTCGGGCCTTACGATCTGGCCTCCGCCGTGCGGTGGGTGGAGGTGCGGGACGCGCGTGACGGGGCCCGGCTCTGGCCGCGCGTGCTTCCCCTCGACTCGGCCATCCAGGGGCTCCCGGCGATCACCCTCGACCCGGCCGTCGTGCCGGCCTTCCTGCACGGACAGGCCGTATCGGCTCCCGCTGCCGCCCAGGGCGTGCTCCGGGTGTACGCGTCCGACGGCGGTCTCCTCGGTCTGGGTGTCGGCCGCGGCGCCACCGTCAAGCCCGAAAGACTCCTCCATGCGGATCCTCCACGGCCTCGCGTCCTTCCCGGTTGAGCTGACGCCGTCGGTCACGGCCCTCGGGGCCTTCGACGGCATCCACCTGGCGCACGCCAAGATCCTCGCCATTACCGTCGAGCGCGCCCGCGCGCTCGGTGTCGCGGCACTGGCCTGCACGTTCCATCCGCACCCCGCCGCGGTGCTCCGCCCGGAGCGTGCCCCGGCGCCCATCGCGGCCCCGCAGGAGAATCTGGCTCGGATGGCACGGCACGGCCTCGATGCCGCCGTGGTCATCCCCTTCACCCTGGAATTCTCGAGGCTGGAGGCCGAGGCGTTCGTCGAGACCGTGCTGGTGGACAGGCTGCGGGTCAGGGAGGTCGTCGTGGGATACAACCACACCTTCGGGCGGGGCGCCCGCGGGACGGCCGCGCTGCTGCGCCAGCTGGGTGACCGGCACGGGTTCGTCGCACGCGTCGTGCCCCCGCTCCAGGTCGACGGCCAGACGGTATCCTCCAGCGCCATACGGGAGGCCCTCAGGGACGGGGACGTGGGCCGGGCCCGGGCGTTCCTGGGCCACCCGTACCTGGCGAGCGGTCCCGTCCTGCGCGGGGCCGGGCGCGGCCGGACGCTCGGCTTTCCCACGGCCAATCTGCGGCCCGATCGCCCGCTCATCCTGGCCCGGGGTGTGTATGCGGCGTGGGCGTCCTGGTCTGGCGGGCAAGCGGCCGCGGTCGTGAACGTCGGGTACCGTCCGACCTTCGGGGAGAGGGACTACTGGGTGGAGGCGTACCTGCTCGACTTCGACGGCGACCTCTACGACGAGACGCTCACGCTCTCCTTCGTGGAGCGGATCAGGGCCGAGATGAAGTTCGAGAGCGCGGACGCCCTCACGCGGCAGGTGGCCGCGGATATCGTGACGGGACGCCGCCTCGCGGCCTCGTGGCCCCTCGAGGCCAGAAACGGGTGAGCGCGGCATTCGCCTTTACAGTCGGGCTGTTCCATGATAGCGTCGCTGCGTAACACCTGGGTTTTGCATCTCTCTGGAACCCGTCCTGGCGGAGTCGCAGCAGGGACCCTGGGGGCGTGGCGATTGGGGGGGGACCCCCCGGAAGGAGACCTGCATGCGTCTGTCCGTCGACAAGAAGAAGAGCCTCATCGAGCAGTTCAAGGTGCACGATGGGGACACCGGCTCTCCCGAGGTTCAAGTCGCCCTCCTGTCGGAACGCATCAACGGTCTCACCGATCACTTCAAGACCCACAAGAAAGACCATCACTCCCGGCGCGGGCTGCTGATGCTCATCGGCAAGCGCCGGGGGCTCCTGGAGTATCTCCGAAAGAAGGACGTGGAGCGGTACCGCGCCCTGACCGAGAGGCTCGGGCTCCGCAAGTGACCGCGGACCCGGACCTCATTCTGCCGCAGCGAGCCCGGCTGGGCCGGGCCCATCACATTCCTGCATCACCCCGAGCTGGAGGTTCAGTCAGCGTATGATTCACTCTGTTCAATCCGAGATCAACGGCACCGTCCTGTCCATCGAGACGGGCAAGGTCGCCAAGCAGGCCGACGGGGCCGTGGTTGTCCGCTGTGGCGGGACCATGGTGCTGTCCACGGTGGTCGCGACCAGGACGCCCATGGAGGGCCGGGACTTCCTGCCGCTCACGGTCGAGTACCGCGAGCGCGCCTACGCGGGCGGGAAGATCCCAGGGGGATTCTTCAAGCGCGAAGGCCGGCCCGACGAGAAGGAGACCTTGACCTGCCGGCTCATCGACCGCCCGGTCCGGCCGCTCTTCCCGAAGGGGTTCCGCAACGAGATCCAGGTCATCAACCTGGTCATCTCGGCCGACACCGAGCATGACCCCGACGTCCTCGCCATGGTGGGCTCCTCCGCCGCCCTCTCCCTGTCAGGCCTCCCGTTCGACGGGCCCCTGGGCGCCGTTCGTGTGGCCCTCGCGGGCGGCAAGCTCGTCGCCAACCCGACGTATGCCCAGGTGGCCGCCTCGCCGCTGGAGCTTGTCATCGCCGGCACCGAGGACGCGATCCTCATGGTCGAGTCGGGCGGCAAGGAGATCAGCGAGGAGCAGATGCTCGAGGCTCTCGCCTTCGGTCAAGAGGAGTGCAAGCGGCTCGCCCGGATGCAGAAGGAGCTCATGGCCAAGGCGGCCAAGCCGCGCTGGGCCTTCGATGCCGCCGCCGGGGCGGATCCGGCCCTCGAGGCCCGGGTCCGAGACGCCGCCGCGGCCAAGGTGGTCCAGGCCCTGTCCATCCACGAGAAGCAGGTCCGGGCGCAGGCGCTCGAGGCGGTGTTCGGTGAGATCTGCCAGGCGCTCGGGATCGACGAGGCCGGGCGGCCCAAGGCCCGCGAGTACTTCGAGAAGGTGGAAAAGGCCGAGGTGCGCCGGCTGATCGTGGACAAGGGCATCCGGGTGGACGGCCGCAGCGTGAAGGAGATCCGACCGATCTGGTCCGAGGTGGAGTACCTGCCGAGGGCACACGGGTCGGCCCTCTTCACCCGCGGCGAGACCCAGGCGCTGGTGGCTGTCACGCTCGGGACCAAGAACGACGAGCAGAAGATGGAGTCCTTCGAGGGGGACACGTACCGGCGCTTCATGCTCCACTACAACTTTCCCTCCTTCTCGACGGGCGAGGTGAAGCGGTTCGGCAATCCCGGTCGCCGGGAGATCGGGCACGGGGCGCTCGCCCACCGGGCCATCGAGGCCGTGCTGCCGACCAAGGAGGAGTTCCCCTACACGATCCGCATCGTCTCCGACGTCCTCGAGTCCAACGGCTCGTCCTCCATGGCCACGGTGTGCGGCGCTTCCATGGCGCTCATGGACGCCGGCGCGACGCTCAAGGCGCCCGTCGCGGGCATCGCCATGGGCCTGGTCAAGGAGGGGGACAAGGTCGGCATCCTCACGGACATCATGGGCAGCGAGGACCACTACGGCGACATGGACTTCAAGGTCGCCGGCACCGAGAAGGGCATCACGGCGCTGCAGATGGACATCAAGATCAAGGGCGTCTCCGTGGACATCATGCGCCAGGCCCTGGCCCAGGCCCGGGAGGCGCGGCTGTTCGTGCTCAGGAAGATGGCCGAGACCATCACGGCGACGCGGACACAGCTCTCACCCTACGCTCCGCGCTTCGTCACCATCAAGATCCGCCCCGAGAAGATCCGCGAGATCATCGGTCCCGGCGGCAAGGTCATCCGCGGCATCCAGGAGAAGACGGGCGCCAAGATCGACGTGGAGGACGACGGCAAGGTCACCATCTTCTCGTCGAGCAACGACGCGGCCCAGATGGCACTGGGGATGATCCAGGACATCTGCCGCGAGGTGGAGCTGGACCGCATCTACGTCGGCAAGGTGAAGAGCATCAAGGAGTTCGGGGCCTTCGTCGAGGTGATCCAGGGCTCGGAAGGGCTCTTGCACATCTCGCAGATCGCCGAGAACCGCATCCGCGCCGTGGGTGACGTGCTCACCGAGGGCGACGAGGTCCTGGTGAAGGTGATCGAGATCGACAGCAGCGGGAAGGTCCGGCTCTCGCGGAAGACCGCCCTGCGCGAGCAGCCGGCGCTGGCGGATCGCGAGAAGCTCAAGCTGGCGGCGGCCGGAGACCAGAGCTAGTGGGGGACCGGTACCACAAGCATGTGCTGCCCAGCGGCATTCGCGTGGTGGCGGAGTCGATGCCGCATGTGCGGTCGGTGGCCGTCGGTGTCTGGGTAGAGACCGGCTCGCGAGTCGAGCCGGAGGACCGCGGCGGGATCTCCCACCTGATCGAGCACCTGGTCTTCAAGGGGACCGCCACGCGGTCGGCCGAGGAGATCGCCCGCGCCATCGACTCGGTCGGTGGGCACATGGACGCCTTCACCGCCAAGGAGCACACCTGTTTCTACGTGAGCGTGCTCGACGAGCACCTCCCCCTGGCCGCCGACCTCCTGACGGACATCCTGATGCGCCCGCGCTTCGCCGAGGACGACATCGAGAAGGAGAAGTCGGTCGTGTTCCAGGAGATCAAGATGGTGGAGGACACGCCCGACGATCTCATCCACGACCTCTTCGCCGAGCGGGTCTGGGCCGACCACCCGCTCGGGCGGCCGATCCTCGGCACCTGGGACTCGGTCCGGAGCTTCGGGCGGGAGACGATCCTGCGCCACTTCGAGGAGGAGTACGCCCCCACGAACATCATGGTGGCGGCGGCGGGGCATGCGGATCCGGAACGCGTGGTGGACCTGTTCGCCCCGCGCTTCGAGGGCTTCCGGCGCAAGGCCGTCCCCCGGCGCAGCGCGGCCCCGGTGCTGCACCACGGCGTCCACGTCGTGCACAAGGCCCTCGAGCAGGTCCACCTGGTCCTGGGGTTTCCGGGGATCCCGGACGGGGCGCCGGAGCGCTACGCCCTCTATCTCCTGAACGACATCATCGGGGGCAGCATGTCGTCCCGGTTGTTCCAGGAAGTCCGCGAGCGCCAGGCCCTCGTCTACTCCGTGCACTCCGGGACGCAGGCGTTCC
>JACOVB010000327.1 GCA_016177555.1 Candidatus Rokuibacteriota bacterium | reverse complement strand
GAAGAAGGCGGTGGAGCAGGGCGAGAAGGTGGCGAAGGTGAACTGCGCCTCGTGCCCTGGCGCCAAGGGCAAAGGCGATGGGGCGGCCGCCGCGGCGCTCACCCCGAAGCCTGCGGACTGGACCGCCAAGAAGGTGCAAGACGAGACCGATGGCTCTTGGTTCTGGAAGATCTCGACGGGCAGGGGTGCCATGCCGCCCTGGAAGCATTTGCCGGAGAATGATCGCTGGGCGCTGGTCCACTACCTTCGCTCCCTCAAGGGGAAGTAGCCCTCATTCACCGCTTCCGTGCCGGGCACGTCCTTCTCGGCAAGCCGACAGGGACGTGCCCGATCGTTTGTCTGCCTGGTCACTTCGCAGTTCTGCCGCCGAGCCGGAGTTGCTGCCCAAGGCGCGTGGCTGGGGGCTGTCGGCCCAGGCCGAGCGTCGGAGAACCTTACGGTTTCGCATGGCCCGAAATGGCGGCGCCGTGGGTTGCTCTCGGTGTCGGCCGGAGCCCGTGGGAAATTCGCGGGTTAGAGACGAGCGTCGAGGAGGGCCGGTCTTGGCACAGCTGATGCGTCCCTCATCGGAGTCATCACGAAAGCCATGACCATGCCCGCTCACGATCTGTAAGCCTCGCTACATCCCATGAGCGCGCAGCCGTCCCACGATCCTGACCCCAGGGAGCTCGGGGCCTCGCTATCGGAGATCAGCCGCGCCCTCGAGCATCTCCGGGATCGCATCCAGCAGCTCGGCGGCGTCGACCCCGAGGGTGCTGAGGCCCCGGCACCGAGCATCGATACGATCAGCGCCGTGGACCCCAAGCTGTTCGGCAGCCTGCCGGACGCGCTGGGGCTCCCGTCATCCGGCTATCCCCCGAGCGAGATGTTCGGGATCGCCATGGATCGCTTGGCGCGGCTCCTCGAAGCGGATCGCTCGATGCTGTTCCTGCTCGACCCCGAGCGCGGCACGCTTCAGCCGACGGCCGCGCGGGGATTCCGGCGCGACGACCTGGGTGGCGTCTCCATCGCTCCCGGCGAGGGGCTCGTGGGACAGGCCTATCTCGAGGGGCGGCTGCTCTGCTATTCCCGGCCGGCGGATGTCGCCCCGAGTGATCCCTTCGTCGCGCGCTTCCCGGTCCGGGACGCCGTGGCCGTGCCCATCCGGGGGGACGATCAGGTCCTGGGCGTCCTGTATGCGGGACGCCGTGGCCGGAGCGTACCGTTCACCGCGGAGGACGTCCAGCTGCTCCTCGTGATCGCGGACCGGGTGGCCACAGCCTGTGCCCACCAGCATCTCACCGATCGCGCCGCCGACCACGTCGCCCGCCTGCGGGAGATCGAGGCCCTCTCGAGTCAGGCCCTGGTGGGACGGGACCTGAGCGAGACCCTGACCCGCGCGTGCGAGACGGGGTGCCGTCTCCTGGGCGTCCGGGTGGCGGCCCTCGGGGTGCCGGATGGCCAGGGCGGCCTCAGACTCGCTGCGGCCTCCGGGCTGCCTGGGCCCGTGGCGGAGGCGTGGCACGTCGACCTCGAAGAAGGGCTGGCGCGGGAGATGCTCGAGACGCAGCGGCCCGTGGCCCGGCGCGATCTGAGAGAGCTGGCAGCGGCCCCGGAGGCGTTCCTCCAAGCGCTCGACGTGCGCGGGTGCCTGCTCCTGCCGCTGCGCATCCACGCGCGCACCGTGGGGGCCCTCTACATGGGCGATGGGCGGCCTCGGGAGTTCTCCGCCGACGCGGTGGAGGCGGCTCAGGTCCTGGCCTCCCTCGCCGCTCTGGCCATCGAGAACGAGCGGCTCTACGGCGAGGTGCGGAGCAGCTTCGAGTCGCTGCGCTCGGCCCAGGAGCACATGATCGTGAGCGAGAAGACGCGAGCCCTGGGCGAGATGGCCGGGGGCGTGGCCCACGAGTTCAACAATATCCTGGCGATCATCCTCGGCAAGATCCAGCTCATGATGGCCCGGACCACGGACGAGGCGTACCGCGAGAGCCTCGGGCAGGTCGAGGAGGCGGCCTGGCGGGCGGCGGACATCGTCCGCCGGCTTCACGCCTTCGCCTCGACCCGGCTGGACGCCGCCGCCGCCATGACCGACATGAACACGCTGGTCCACGACGCGGTGACTCTCACGCGGGGCCTGTGGAAGGACGAGGCCGAGACGCGCGGGTTGCGCATCGAGGTCAGCACGGATCTGGAGGAGACCCCCCCCGTGCCCGGCAACACGGCGGAGCTGCGTGAGGCCGTGACAAACGTGGTGCTGAACGCGATCGACGCGATGCCCAGGGGCGGTCAGATCAGACTCTCGACCCGCGCCCGCGACGAAGGTGTCGAGCTCAGCGTCAGCGACACGGGTGAGGGCATGTCCGAGAGCGTGCGCCGCCGCATCTTCGATCCGTTCTTCAGCACGCGCTCGCCGATCAGGACGGGGCTCGGGTTGTCGGTCGTGCACGGGATCATCGTCCGTCATCGAGGGCGCATCGACGTGGTGAGCGAGGAGGGCCGGGGCACGACGATCACGCTGTGGCTGCCCGCGGGTGGTCCGGTTGCGAGCGCCCCGGCGGTGCCCGCGCCGGCTGCGGATGCGCCGGGGCGCCCCGAGCGGGAGAGCGGCGGGGAGGATGGTCCCGGCTCCGTGCTCGTCCTCGAGGACGAGGAGCAGATCCGACAGATGCTCGTGGAGTCGCTGACTCAGGCCGGGTACCGCGTCGCCTCGGCCGGGGACGGGCTCAACGGGCTCGCCTCCTTCCAGCGGGAGCGGTTCGACGTGGTGCTGACGGACCTGTCGCTGCCCGAGCGCTCCGGTCTCGAGGTTGCCCGTGACGTCAAGCGCATGAACCCGGAGACAGCCGTGGTGCTCCTGACCGGCTGGGGGCATCTGCTGGATCCGGTGCGGCTCCGCTCGAGCGGCGTGGACCTGACCCTGGTGAAGCCGTTCCGTCTCGAGCGCGTGCTGGCGGTGGTCGCCGAAGCCTTGCGGCTTCACCGCTCGGCCTGATCGCTGCCGCGTGAGGCGGCTGGCGACCATCGACCTCGGCACCAACACGGTGCGTCTGCTGGTGGTCGAGACGGAGGGAGAGGGCTGGCGGACCCTCCACGAGAGCCAGCACGTCACGCGCCTCGGCGAAGGGCAGGCAGCGGCCGGGAGGCTCTGCGACGAGCCCATGAGCCGGACGGTGGCCGTGGTGGGCGGGTTCGTGAGCGCCGCCGAACGGCTCGGGGTCTCCGACGTCCACATCGTTGCCACGAGCGCCGTGAGGGAGGCTCCCAACGGAGCCGAGTTCGCAGGGCGCGTGAAGGCGGCCACCGGCCGGTTGGTGCAGATCCTCTCGGGTGACGACGAGGGCCGGCTGACCCTCCTGGCCGTCCGCCGGAGCCTGACGCAGCTGCCGGAGTCCTTCGTCCTCGTCGACATCGGCGGCGGCAGCACGGAGTTCGTGCTCTGCCGCCAGGGCGGTACGGCGGCCGCGGCGAGCCTGCGACTCGGCGTGGTGCCGCTCACCGAGGAGTTCATGGACGCCGGGGCCGTCGCGTGGGGGCGCTTCGCGCTCATGCGGCAGCGGATCGAGGCGCAGCTGGCGAGGGAGGTGCCCGAGGCGATCGTCTCGGCCGCGGCCGGGGACCTGGTGGGGACGGCGGGGACGGTGGCGGCACTGGCCGCACTGGATCTCGGGCTCGCTGCCTACGAGGCCGACCGGGTGCACGGGCACCGGTTGACGAGGGCCGCGGTGGAGACCCTCCTGGCACGGCTCGGTGCGCTGACGCTCGAGGAACGGTCGCGGCTGCCTTGCCTCGAGCCCGGGCGGGCGGACGTCCTCATCCCCGGCATCGCCATCTGTCTCGCCGCCATGGAGCGCCTGGGGTTCCACTCGCTCATCGTGAGCGACCACGGCCTTCGCGAGGGGATCCTCTGCGAGATACTCTCGCTCCCATGATGCGGACGCTCCCGGTGATGGACGACCCCCGGGGATCCCTGCCCGGCCCGTGACGTGGGTGACGGGGTGTTCGGGCCAGCTGTTCTCCTGTTGACGCTCGACCTCAACGGGATCCTCCCAAGTGGCTGAAAACCTTGCCGCTCGAGGCTCGCCGGTACTGGCACGCCCCATGCCCTCTGAAAGTGCAGGATCATCCAAGAGGGAGGGGAGACGCATGGAACTCTCGATCACGGCCCGGTACCGCAGATGGATCGAGGTGGCACTGCCGGCGTACTCGGTGGCGGTGCTGTTCGTGTACTTCCGGCCGGAGTACATGCCGCGCACCGCCGGCGACAGCGTCGGCGAATGGCTCATGCCCTGGGCCATCTGGGGCGTGGCGGGAGCCATGAGCGGAGTGCTCGCGCTCTCCGGTCTCGCGGTGGCGTTCTTCCTGCTCTACTCGCCGCTGTACCTGGCGACCCGGAGCCGCGCGCTGATCGGCAAGGGGGGCTGGGTGGACAGGCGGGAGCTGCGCTTCTACGTGGGCTGCTTCATCCTGCTCTGCTTCCTGGCGGGGCTCGTGGTGTGGAACCCGGTGCTCGCCGCCTCCGTCTTCGTGCTCATGGCCGGCTGCGCCCACCTTGTGTGGCGGGCCCTGGTGTAGCAGGCCGGTCGAAGTCGGGGCGAGGAGCGAGTTGACAGGGTGGGACGCGCTGAATATCCTAACGGAGGTATATGGATGACCTAGCGGTGCTGGTGCTGAACTACACGTACGAGCCGCTGCACTTCACGAACGCCAAACGAGCCATCACGCTCGTCCTGAGCGGCAAGGCCGAAGGCGTCGAGGCCTCGCCGAGAGTCGTCCGCTCACCGTCGCGGGTCTTCCCGCTCCCGTCCGTCATCCGGCTGGGCGTCTACATCCGAAAGCCCTTCCTCGAGCGGGTGGCGTTCAACAAGAAGAACATCCTGCGCCGGGATGGGTACATCTGCCAGTACTGCAGCCGGCGCGGGGAGAAGCTCACCGTGGACCACGTGGTGCCGCGGTCCCGGGGCGGGCAAACCACCTGGACCAACGTGGTCGCGGCGTGCCTCCGCTGCAACCTCCGGAAGGGCAACCGCACGCTGGAAGAGGCACGGCTCCGGCTCATCCGCGAACCGGTGCACCCGCACTTCCTCTTCTCCGTGCACCTGCTGCGACACCCGCACGCCACGTCGTTCATGGATTCCTGGCGCAAGTACCTGGTCGCCGTCCCGTCGAGCCTGTAGCCTCGGTGTTCAGACTCGCCTCCGACTTCGCGCCGGCGGGCGACCAGCCCGGCGCCATCGACCGGCTCGTCACGCTGATCGGGGAGGGACGCCCCCACACCGTGCTCCTGGGCATCACGGGGAGCGGCAAGACCTTCACCCTGGCCAACGTGATCAGCCGGCGGAAGCGCCCGGCCCTGGTGATCTCCCCCAACAAGACCCTGGCCGCGCAGCTCTACAGTGAGTTCAAGGCCTTCTTCCCCGACAGCGCCGTGGAGTACTTCGTCTCCTACTACGACTACTACCAGCCCGAGGCGTACATCCCGCAGTCGGACACCTACATCGAGAAGGACGCGCTGGTGAACGATGAGATCGACCGCATGCGCCACTCGGCGACGACGGCGCTCTTCGAGCGGCGCGACGTGGTCGTGGTGGCGTCGGTGTCCTGCATCTACGGCATCGGTGAGCCCGAGACCTATCGGGGGATGCACGTGGGGCTCGCAACCGGGCAGACCGTGGCCCGGGAGACGCTGATCCGGGACCTCGTGGCGACCCAGTACGAGCGCAACGACTACGACTTCCGCCGGGGCACCTTCCGCGTGCGCGGCGACGTCATCGAGATCTTTCCGGCGGCCTCCGAGTCGCAGGCGCTGCGGGTCGAGCTCTGGGGCGACACCATCGAGCGGCTGGTCACGCTCGACCCCCTGCGCGGGACCATCACCGGGGCGGTGCCGAGCGCGCGCATCTATCCGGCGAGCCATTACGTCACGCCCGCCGAGCAGCTGGAGCGGGCGCTCGGCGGCATCCAGGAGGAGCTGCGGGAGCGGCTGGCGTTCTTCCGGTCCCGGGGGCGGCTGCTGGAGGCCCAGCGGCTCGAGCAGCGCACGCTCTTCGACATGGAGATGCTGCGCGAGATCGGGTACTGCCACGGCATCGAGAACTACTCCCGCCACCTCTCCGGGCGCAAGCCCGGGCAGAACCCGCCCACCCTCATGGACTACCTGCCCAAGGATTCCCTGGTCATCATCGACGAGTCGCATGTCACCGTGCCCCAGATCCGCGCCATGTACCCCGGCGATCGCACGCGGAAGGAGTCGCTGGTGGAGTACGGCTTCCGCCTGCCCTCGGCCTTCGACAACCGCCCGCTGACCTTCGACGAGTTCCAGGCAGTCGTGGGCCAGGTGCTCTACGTCTCGGCGACGCCGGGGGCCTACGAGCTCACCCGGGCCGGGGCCCAGCGCGAGGCCGGCAGCCGCGCCTCCGCGGGAGGGGCCGTCGCCGAGCAGATCATCCGGCCCACCGGGCTCATGGACCCCAGGATCACGGTCCGCCCCGCCTCGATCCAGGTGGACGACCTCATGCACGAGGTGCGGGCGCGCGCGGAGCGCGACGAGCGGGTGCTGATCACCACGCTGACCTGCGTCTGGGCAAGTTCGATGCCCTGGTCGGCATCAACCTCTTGCGCGAAGGCCTGGACTTGCCCGAGGTCTCGCTCGTGGGAATTCTGGATGCGGACAAGGAGGGGTACCTGCGCTCCGCCACGTCCTTGATCCAGACGTCGGGACGGGCCGCGCGGCACGTCAACGGCGAGGTCCTCATGTACGCCGACCGCGTCACCGGCTCCATGCAGGAGGCCATCGCCGAGACCGAGCGGCGGCGGGCGGCCCAGGCGGAGTACAACGGCGCCCACGGCATCACGCCGGAGTCCATCAAGAAGTCCATCCGTGAGCTGCTCGAGACCGTGCCTGAGCGGGACTACTACACGGTCGAGGTGCCGGACGTGGCGGAGCCGGCCTGGGAGAGCCCGCAGGCACTGGCGGCGCACATCGCCGAGCTGGAGGCGGCCATGCGCGAGGCGGCCAAGCGCCTGGACTTCGAGCGGGCCGCCGAGCTCCGGGACCGGGTCAAGGCGCTCCGGAAGATCGAGCTGGAGGTCCGCTGAGCCGGTGGGCATCTTCAAGTGGGCGCTGGTGCTCTTCGGGAGCCTGACGCTCGGGCTCGTGGTGCTGGCGAAGGTGCTCGGTTTCCTGAACCCGCCCCGTCCGGGCCGGCCCGAGCCACCGCTGCTGGTCCGGACTCGCCGCGCGCTGCGCTGGTCGATCCTGTTCCCCGCGCTGCTGGGACTCGCCATCCTCGCGGCCACGCTGCTGAGGTGACGGCAGCCCGCCGAGTGGGCGCGAACCAGCATCGAGGGGCTGGAGCGGTGGCGCCCCGCGGGCCCGGCGCCAGGTAGAATACGAGCGTGACCCTCGAGGAGAAGGTGGCGGAGGCCCCGGATCGGCCCGGCGTCTACTTCTACAAGGACGCGAAGGGCCAGATCATCTACGTGGGGAAGGCCGGGTCTCTGCGGAGCCGGGTGCGCTCCTACTTCCAGGAGTCCCGGGCGCGGGATCCCAAGACGGACGCGCTCGTGGGCCAGATCCGGGACGTCGAGTACATCGTCACGGGCAACGAGCTGGAAGCGCTGATCCTCGAGTCCAATCTCGTCAAGCGGCACCGGCCCCGCTACAACATCATCCTCCGCGACGACAAGCACTACCCGTTCCTCAAGCTCACGACCGACGAGGGGTTCCCGCGGCTCGTGGTGGCGCGCCGGGTGCAGAAGGACGGCGCTGCCTACTACGGTCCGTTCTACCCCGCCACGGCCGTGCGGGAGACCCTGCGCCTCGTCCGGCAGCTCTTCCCGCTGCGCACCTGCCGGATCACGATCGATGGCGCCCTCGCCCGGCCGTGCATCCAGTACTTCATCCACCGCTGCAATGCGCCGTGCACGGGGCAGGAGACGCGGGAGGAGTATGCGCGGACCGTGGCCGCCGTGCAGCGATTCCTCGAGGGGAAGCACGACGAGCTGGCGAAGGAGCTGACGCGCGAGATGGAGACGGCCGCGGCGGAGATGAAGTTCGAGCGGGCCGCCGCGCTCCGGGACCGGGTCCAGGCGCTGAACACCGTGCGTGAGCGCCAGAAGATCATCTCCACCGACGAGATGGACCAGGACATCGTGGGAGTCGTGCGCCAGGGGGGAGAGGCCTGCGTCCAGCTCTTCTTCGTGCGCAAGGGGCGGCTCCTGGGGCGTGAGTCATTCTTCTTCGACCGCGTCTCGGGGTGGACGGACGGCGAGATCCTGTCGGCCTTCATCCATCAGTTCTATGCGCGCCAGGTGATCCCCCCGGCCGAGATCCTCCTGTCGGCGGACATCCCCGACGCCGAGCTGACCGCGGCGTGGCTGCGGCAGAGCCGCGGCGCGCGAGTGGAGGTGGTGGCCCCGCAGCGGGGGCGCCGGCGCGAGCTCGTGGCCATGGCGGAGGAGAACGCGGCCCTCGCGCTCCAGACCCACCTGCTGTCCCGGGCGAACCGGGAGCAGGTGGTCCTGGACGAGATGACGCGCGCGCTCGGGCTGCCCGCGCCGCCCCACCGCATCGAGGCCTTCGACATCTCCACGATCCAGGGCAGCGAGACGGTGGCCTCCATGGTCGTCTGGCAGAACGGGGACATGAAGAAGGACGAGTACAAGCGGTACAAGATCCGCACCGTCACCGGGCCCGACGACGTGGCGTCCATGCGCGAGGTGCTGACGCGGCGCTACTCGAAGGCGCTCGAGACCGAGGCCCCGCTGCCGGACCTGATCCTTCTCGACGGGGGCCGCGGTCAGCTCGGCGTGGGAAGCAAGGTGCTCGAGGCCCTCGGGCTCGACTACGTCCCGATCGCGGCCCTGGCGAAGCGGGCGGAGGAGGTCTACGTGCCGGAGCGCCTCGCGCCGCTCCTGCTGGATCTCGGGTCGCCCGCGCTCCAGACGCTGCAGAAGATCCGGGACGAGGCGCATCGGTTCGCCATCACGTATCACAAGACGCTGCGCCAGCGACGGACGATCAGCTCCGAGCTCGACCGGATCCCCGGAGTCGGACCGACGCTCCGGACGAGTCTGCTCCGGAGCCTGGGCTCGGCCCGGGGCGTCCGTGCGGCCTCCGTGGCGGATCTGGCAGCGGTGCCGAAGATCACCCCGAAGCTGGCGCAGCGGATCCATGATTTCTTCCACCGAGGTCCCGGGGCCCGGGAACCCGGGGAGGGATCAGGCGGTTAGGAGCATGGAATCTCATCAGAGAGGAGGTGACGCGCAATGAAGAAGATCCTCATGGCTCTCGCGATGGTGGCCGTGATGGCGAGCCCGGCGCTGGCGTTCCAGTGCCCCTTGCTTATCAAGCAGATCGAGGACGCGACGGCTGGCAAGACCGACGCTAACTCCACCAAGGCGAAGGCGATAGCGGCGGAGGCGAAGACGCTTCAAGCAGCTGGCAAGCATGCCGAGTCGATCGTCAAGGCCGAAGAGGCCGCGAAGGTAATCACCCTGACGCTGAAGAAGAAGTAGCCCCGTGCTCGCCCCGGGGGCTCACGCGAGCCCCCGGGGAGCCGTTTCTTGCGTCCTCCAGCTA
>JACOVB010000326.1 GCA_016177555.1 Candidatus Rokuibacteriota bacterium | reverse complement strand
GGACTCGACGAGGCCGAGGAAGAGGCTCGCCAGCACCGCCCCGAAGACGCTCCCGAGCCCGCCGAGGATGACGACGCAGAAGGCCTTGAGGCCGAACAGGAACCCCAGGAGCGGGTACGTGAACATGCTCACGCTCGCCACCACGCCCGCCGCGCCCGCATAGGCGGCGCCGATCGCCATGGCCAGCACGTAGACGCGGTGGACGGGGATCCCCATGCCCGCCACGCTGAGCGCCGTCGAGGCGTACCACACCTTGATGGCCCGCAGGTCGCCCGTCCACAGCACGAGCGCCAGGTTCTGCAGCGTGACGGCGATGCCGAAGGTCAACAGGATCTGGTTGAGGTGAGGCGCGGCGAGGACGCGCGTGACGAGCGTGACCTGCACGAGGGCCCCGAGGAGGGCCATGAGCGCGAGCACGAGCACGAACGAGAGGAGCGGGTCCACGCCCCAGAGGGCGAACAGCCAGTACGTCAGATAGGCGCCGATCATCACGAACTCGCCGTGGGCAAAGTTCAGGATGCGCATCACGCCGAACACCAGCGTCAGGCCCACCGCCACGAGCGCGTAGAGCCCCGCCAGTGACAGGCCGTTGGCGGTGACCTGGGCGATCATCGCACCCGACATCGCGGAACCCGCTCGAGGCGCCCTAGCGCTGGGTCCAGGGCGTGAACGGGTACCGCACCGTCCCCGTCGCCGCGTCCTGCGGGAAGAGCAGCGCCTTCTGGCCCTTCTGCCACTGGAAGATCATCATCTGCTTGAAGGCGTGATTCACCGCGAACTTGCTCGGCGAGAACTTGAGCGGGCCCATGGGCGACATGGTGTTGATCTTCTCGATCGCCGCCACCACCTTCTCCCGGTCGAGACTCCCCGCCGCCTCGATCCCCTTCGCCGCCGCCACCAGGGCGACGTAGCTCATGATGGCGTAGTAGTGGGGCTCGCGCTTGTAGCGCGCGGTGTACTCCCGCACCCAGTCCCGGGTCGACGGCAGGAGATCGGGCCACTCGCGGGAGACGGGGAAGCTCGCGTTCGGCTCCCACACCGTGATCCCCACGAAGGCCTCCGCGTTGTCCAGACCGACCGCGTCGCGGTACTCCTGGGTCCCCAGCTGGACGGTGCTCGCGTAGAGCCGGGGGTTGAAGCCGAGCTCCTTGCCCTGCTTGGTGATCAGGATCGCGTCGGCGCCGTACGCGATCCAGTAGAAAACGTCGGGGTTCATGCCCTTCGCCCGCGTGAGGAGCGGCGTGAGATCGGGGGCACCCGACTTGAAGCCCTCGCGCGCCACCACCTTGAACCCCGCTTCCCTGAAGTACTCGTCGGCCATCTTGGCGTGGGAGGTGCCGTAGAGCCGGTCCTCGTGGGCGATGAAGACGGTTTGCGGGCGCGGCGTCAGGCTCAGCAGGAAGTCCCGCATCGTCGACTGGTAGTAGTACTCCCACGGGTGGACGAAGAAGTAGCCGCGATCCTTGCCGAAGCGCTGCTCGATGGTGGTGGCGCCGCAGCCGGTGAGGATGCCGATGGGCCGCGGGTTGTACTTCTCGAAAGCCCCGAGCATGGCGTTGCAGATGGTGCTGCCGACGCCGCCCACGAAGGCCACCACCTTGTCCTGGGTGATGAGCTTCTCGGTGGCCGAGACCCCGACGGCGGGATCCGCCTTGTCGTCTTCGAAGATCACGCGGATCTTCTTGCCGAGCACGCCCTTGCGGTTGATCAGCTCCTGGGCCATCTCCATGCCGCGGCGGCCCTCCTGGCTCACGCCGGCCGTCGGCCCCGTGAGCCCCCATACCGCGCCGATCCGGATCTCGTCCTCCGCCGCCACCGCCGGCGCCACCCCCCAGCTCATCGCCGCCAGCGCCAGCAGCGCTGCCCCCATCACCGCGCGCAACTCTCTCATCGCGCCTGCTCCTTTCCCCCGCTCACACCACGCCGAGGAAGGCCTGGCGGAGCTCGTTGGACTGCAGCACCTCGCGGGCGGATCCGGAGATCGCGACCCGCCCGGACTCCAGCACCACGCCCCGGTGCGCCATGCCCAGGGCCATCTCCACGTTTTGCTCCACGAGCAGGATCGTCATCCCCTCGCCGTTGAGCCGGACGAACACGTCCAGGAGGTCGCGGGCGACCATCGGCGCCAGGCCCAGGAACGGCTCGTCGACCAGCAGCAGGCTCGGACGCGACATGAGGCCGCGCGCGATGGCCAGCATCTGCTGCTCGCCGCCGCTCAGTGTCCCCGCCAGCTGCCCCCGCCGCTGCCGCAGCACCGGGAACAGCCCCTGCACGCGCTCCAGCTCCGCGGCGCGCGTCGGGCGGGAGCGGGGGATGAAGCCGCCCAGCAGGAGGTTGTCGAGCACGGACATCAGCGGAAAGACCCGCCGCCGCTCCAGCACGTGCGCGACGCCGCGGTCGATCACCGCGTGCGTGGGCAGCCGGTCGATCCGCTCGCCGCGGAAGCGGATGGCCCCCGCGCGCGGGCGCACGAGCCCCGAGATGGCGTTCATCACCGTGCTCTTGCCCGAGCCGTTCGGCCCCAGCAGGACGCCGATCTCGCCCTCGCCGACCTGGAGCGACACCGACCACAGGACCTGGAGGTCGTCGTAGCAGACGTCCAGTGACTCGATCTCAAGGAGAGGCATGGCCCCCCAGGTAGGCGCGGACGACCTCGGGGTGCCGGGTGACCGTGGCGGGGGAACCGTCCGCGATGACGGCGCCGAGGTGGAAGGCCACGATGCGGTCGCAGAGGTCCATCACCACGCGCATGTTGTGCTCGATCAGCACCACCGTGACCCCCTCCCCGCGGAGGCGTCGCACCAGCCCCATCAGGGCGGGGATCATTCGCTGGTCCACTCCCCCCGTCACCTCATCCAGGAGGAGCAGGCGCGGCCCGGTGGCGAGCGCGCGGGCCAGCTCCAGCCGCTTGCGCTGGCCGGTGCTCAGCGCCCGCGCGGGGAGGTGAGGCCGGTCGGCGAGGTCGACGAAGCCGAGGCATGCGAGCGCGCGCTCCCGCGCATGCGCCAGGTCCCGGCTGCGCTCGACCGTCGCCGCCATGACGTTCTCGAGGGCGGTCATGCCGAGGAAGAGGCGCATCTTCTGGAAGGTCCGGGCGATCCCCGCGCGGTTGATCTCCCAGGTGGATCGCCCCACGAGCGACCGGCCTTCCAGCCGGACATCCCCGGCGTCGGGGCGCACGAACCCCGTGATGAGCTCGAAGAGGGTGCTCTTGCCGGCCCCGTTGGGACCGATGATCCCGACCATCTCCCCCGGCCGCACGGTGAAGCTGACGCGGTCGTTGGCCTGGACGCCCCCGAAGCGCTTGCAGAGCCCGCTGATCTCGAGGAGGGGCGTCACCGGGCGGACCTCCGCCTCATCGCGGGCAGCCGACCCCGCGCTCCCGGACGGCGCGACGAATGAAGTCGACGATCTCCTGGACGGGTGTTCCCGGCCCGAACACGCCCGCCACGCCCATCTGCCTGAGCTGCGCGGCGTCGTCGCGAGGCACGGTGCCGCCGACCACGACGACGACGTCGTCCATCCCCTGCGCGCGGAGAAGGTCCATGATGCGCTGGCACAGCAGGAGGTGGGCGCCGGACAGGATGCTGAGGCCGATGACGCGCGCGTCTTCCTCCAGGGCCACGCGCACGATCGTCTCCGGCGTCTGCCGGATGCCGGTGTAGACCACCTCCATTCCGGCATCCCGCAGCGAGCGCGCGATCACCTTGGCGCCGCGGTCGTGGCCGTCGAGCCCGGGCTTGGCAACGATGACGCGGATCAGCGGGTCCACATCCGGCATCAGGATCCTCCATGAGAGGAGACGGGTGGCGTCGCCCCCGCCGTGGTCGATTCGCGCCAGGCGATGAGCCGCCCGAGACCGTCCTCGATCGACACCTCCGGCGCCCACCCGAGCCGGACGGCGGCCTTCTCCCGGCTGAACCGCATCTCGGTGGAGCCCGCGGAGCGGACCCTGCCGGGATCGCTCCGGTACTCCGGCGTGAGGCCGGAGCCGGTGAGCCGGAGCAGGAGCCGCACGAGATCGTTCAGCGAGGTCGCCACGCCGGTGGCGATGGTGAAGGTCTCCCCGGAGAGATCGCTCCGCATCGCGAGGAGATTCGCGCGCGCGACGTCCCCCGCGTAGACGTAGTCGTGGACCTCGCGGCCGTCCCCCACGATGATCGGACGCTGGCCCAGCCGGATCCGGTCATACGCCTCGAGGATGTGCAGCACGTTCACGCCCCGGGAGTGCTGGCGCTCGCCGTACACCGTCGAGTAGCGCAGGACGATGCAGTCCACTGCGTGGCGCTCCCGGTACAGGGCGCAGAGCTGTTCCCCCATGAGCTTCGAGGTGGCATAGAGCGCCGCCACCGGCTGCACTCCCACGCCCAGGAACGGCGTCTCCTCCGTCACGATCCCGTACAGCGCGTTCCCGTACACGGCCACGGAAGAGGAGTAGACGAGCTTGCTCACGCCCCGCCACCGGCACGCCTCGAGCACGGTCATGAGGCCGCGGACATTGACATCGAGCCCGACCCAGGGATTCTGCGAGATCGGCAGCGTGAGGAAGGCCGCGGTGTGGAAGACGCCGTCCACACCGTCGAGCGCCTCCATCACCTCGTGCATCCTCAAGACGTCGCCGCGCACGAGCCGGACGCGGCCACTGGACGTCAGGTGCTCCACGGTGGCGGGGGAGCCGATCGAGGCGTTGTCCAGCAGCACCACCTCGGCGGCGCCGGCCTCGATGACCTTCTCGGCGATGTGAGAGCCGATCAGGCTGAACCCGCCGGTGATGAGGAACCGCCTGTCACGTAGCTCCATTCACTGGCCTCCCGTCTTTCGGTGAGCCGATCGCGCCGGGCGGGTCGCGCCCCGGATCGCGCCGGCCACCGCGATCGTCCCGGTCGCAGGGGTCACAGGGCGAAGAAGCCGCCGTTCACGTCGAGGACGGCCCCCGTGACGTAGCCGGAGGCGTCGGAGGCCAGGAACAGGGCGGCCTGGGCGATGTCGTCCATCTCGCCCCGGCGCCCGAGGGGCACCGTCTTGAGCACCTCCGCCTCGTTGCGCGTCCGCCAGATGGCCTCGACCCGGGGGCTGCTCTTGATGAAGCCGGGGGCAATGGCGTTCACGCGAATCCCGTGCGGACCGAGGTGCCTCGCCAGGTTCCGCGTCATGCCGATGATGGCGGCCTTCGCGGCGCTGTACTGGGGACTCACCAGCTCCGTCCCTCCCCGCCCCGAGATGGAGGCCATGTTGATGATGGATCCGCCGCGGGCCTTCAGATGCGGCAGGGCGGCCTTGGAGCAGAAGAAGGTGCCGCGCACGTTCCAGGCCATCACGCGATCGAAGTGCTCCTCGGTGACGTCCTCGATGCGGAGCGGCGTCTGGGCGCTGCCGCCCGCGTTGTTGACCAGGATGTCGAGCCGGCCGAAGGCGGTGATGGCGGCGCCCACCATGGCCTCGACGTCCTGGACCACGGCGACATTGCCCGCGACTGCCACAACCTGGGCTCCCGCGGATCGGAGCTGTTCCTGGGCCGCGCGGCACCCGTCCGCGTTCATGTCGGCCAGGACCAGACGGGCGCCGTGCCGCGCCAGGGTGGAGCCGATGGCATAGCCGATGCCCTGCGCGCCGCCGGTGACGAGAGCGACCTTTTCCGTAAGCGTGGCCAATCCTCCTATAG
>JACOVB010000325.1 GCA_016177555.1 Candidatus Rokuibacteriota bacterium | reverse complement strand
TGCAGCTCCTCGTCGAAGGCCGCCACGCAGTCCTCGAGGATCACCACGGAGAAGTCGCGGATCATGGCGTCGCGCGCCGTGGCCTCCACGCCGCCGTGGGTCACGATTCCCGTCAGCACGACCGTGTCGATGCCCAGCGATCGCAGCAGCACCTCCAGGGGCGTGCCGTGGAAGGCGGAGAAGCGGGGCTTGTCCAGCTCGTAGTCCGGCGGCGGCAGCTCCGGGATGAGCTCGCGCCCCGGATCGCGCAGGCGAAAGCCCTCGTGCAGGAGGAACGGGCGCGCCTTGACGATGTGGTCGAGCCCCAGCGGCGCGCCTCCGGGCGAGGTGTAGATGGTGAACCTGGAGGCGAAGACCGGCACATGCGCGGCGCGGCTCGCGTGCGCCACCCGCTCCACGACGGGGATGATCCCGCGCAGCCGCTCCACGGGCAGGCCGTGGCGCGCGTAGACGCCGCCCGGATCCAGGAAGTCCCGCTGGAGATCCAGCAGGAGCAGCGCCGTCGAGCCGCGCGTGATGGTCACGGCGCGCCACCGCCCGGCGCCGGCGAGGGGCGCGGGATGTACTGGCCCACCGGCGGGCTCACGATCGTCCCCCTGTCGTACACCAGATGCCCGCGCAGGAAGGTGGCGCGGACCCGGCCCCTGAGCTCCTGACCCTCGAAGGGCGTGTAGCCCTGCGCCGACTCGGACTCGGCGGCCCGCACCGTGAAGGTCCGCGCCGGATCGAGGAGCGCCAGGTCGGCATCGTAGCCGGGGGCGATGTCGCCCTTGCCGCCGAGCCCGAAGCGGCGGGCCGGGTTCCACGAGAGCACCTCCGCCATGTGGTGGGGGGCCATGCCGCGCCGGCTCCCCTCGCTGAAGACACCGGAGAGCAGGTACTCGGTGCCGCCGAACCCCGACTTCGCCAGCCAGATGTCGTCGGGGCGCTCGGCGGCAACCTTGGCCTCGGTCGCGCAGCAGGCGTGGTCGCTCACGATCCAGTCCACCTTGCCTGCGAGGAGCATCTCCCACAGGAACTCGACGTCCTCGCGGGCCCGGATCGGCGGGTTGACCTTGGCCCGCACGCCCGTGGGGGCCTCCGTATCGAGCAGGAGGTGCCCCACCGTGACCTCGCGCCGGACCTCGACCTGCGGGAAGGGCTGCGGGACCAGGAGCGCGGCTTCCAGCGCCTTGCGCGAGGAGAGGTGCAGGAGATTGATGTTCCGGCACCCGGTCTCGTGCGCCAGGTAGGCGGCGATCCACACCGCGAGCCCCTCGGCATGCGGCGGCCTGGCGGCACTGTAGGCCCTGAGCCCGGAGAGCGAGGCGTCCCGCTGCGCCAGGCGCGTATAGGCGTTGAGGATGTCGGCGACCTCGCAGTGCAGACTCACGCTCACGTGCTCGGCCAGGTGCGGGTGCGCCTGCTGCACGCGTGCCGCCGCGCGCATGACGAACTCGAAGTGCGCGAGATCGTAGCTGTCCTCTTCGCCGATCATGAGGAACCGCCGCTGGGCGTCCCGGTCTGCCGCGCCGTGCAGCCCGTGGCCGCCGTAGAACATGAAGATCTTGAAGGATGGCACGCCGTGCCCGGTGGCGAGGTCCTCCATCTCCCCGATCTGCCGGCCGTCGATGGGCGCCAGGTGGTAGCCGTAGTCCGCCCAGTAGCGGTCCCGCGACAGGCGGAGCACCTCGGGGAAGAGCTCCGCGTACGGGCCACCGCGGTTGAGATAGTACTGGCCGCTGCGGAAATAGGTGAGCATGGTCGTGACGCCGCCAGTAGCGGCCGCCCGGCTCTCGGTCACCGCGTCCTCCCCGAGCGGCGCGTAGATCCCCACGTGGGTGTGAGCATCCACCACGCCCGGGAAGCCGAGGAGGTGGTCGGCGTCGTAGACCCGCTGCGCCTCGGACGCCGGGAGCTCCGGCGCGATGCGGACGAAGCGGCCGTCGCGGACCCCGAGGTCCATGAGATCCACCGTGGGTCGGTGGGGGCGCACGACCCGCACCCGCTTGATGAGGAGATCGAGGGGAGGGCGGTCGGCCATGTCACGCGTTCCAGTCTGTCAGGGGCTCGCCGAGATAGGCGTCGATCACGCGGCGGTCCTGCGCGATCTCGGCGGGGGACCCGGTGGCGATCAGCTCGCCGTGATGGAGGACGGCGATCCGGTCGGACAGCTCCATCACCGCCGCCATGACGTGCTCGATGACGATGATGGCCACGCCCCCGTCCCGGATGCCGCGGATCACCTCCGCGGTCTCCCGGACCTCGGTGGGCGTGAGCCCCGACATCACCTCGTCCAGGAGCAGCGCGCGCGGCCCCGTGGCCAGCGCCCGCGCCAGCTCGAGGCGCTTGCGGAGCCCGATCGACAGCGCGTGGGCGGGCCTCCGGGCCAGAGGGCCGAGGCCGGTCAGCTCCAGCACCTCGAGGGCCCGCCGCCGCGCCGCCGCAGCCGAACGGGTCCGGTTGAAGGCGCCGACCATGACGTTGTCCGCCACGGTCAACTCGGGGAAGGGCTGGACGAGCTGGAAGGTCCGAGCCAGCCCGCGCCGGCAGATCGCGTGAGGCGGCAGTCCCGTGATCTCCTGCCCGTCCAGCCACACGCTCCCGGTGTCCGGGCGCAGGAAGCCGGTGACCGCGGAGAAGAGGGTCGTCTTCCCGGCTCCGTTGGGGCCGATGAGCCCGAGGATCTCCCCCCGCGCCAGCGACAGGCTCACCTCCGAGAGCGCCTGGAGTCCGCCGAAGCGTCGGGACAGCGCGCGGACGTCGATGAGCATCATGCCCGGGCGCGCTCCCCGGCACCCCCGCCCAGGCTCCGGAGCGCCCCCATCACCCCGCGCGGCAGGAACACCACCGCGCCCATGAGGATCACGCCGTAGAGCATGAGGTGGAGGCCCGCGTAGCTCCTGACGAGGCCGCGCGTGGACTCACCCAGGAGCCCCAGCAGCACGGCGCCGAGGAGCGGGCCCCAGAGGGTCCCGGCGCCGCCGATGATGGGCCGGAGGAGGATCTCGATGGAGTTGCCCGGGCCGAAGCCGATGGTGGGGTCCACATAGGAGAAGTACTGCGCGTAGAATGCCCCGCCGAGCGCGGTGATCGCGGCTGACAGCGCCATGGCGGCGAGCTTCACCCGGTAGGGGTCGATGCCGAGGGCATCGGCAGCGGCCTCGTTCTCGCGGATGGCGATCATCTGGTAGCCCAGGCGCGAGCGCTCGAGTCGCGCCACCCCCCAGGTGACCGCGAGCAGCATCGCGAGGATCACGTAGTAGAAATGCCGCTTGTCCCCGAACTGGAAGAGCCGGGGCGCATGCCCCTGGAGCGGCACGAGGATGCCGAAGGAGCCACCGACGTAATCCCAGTTGGTGGCGGCCACGCGGAAGATCTCGGCGACGGCCAGCATGACGAGGGCGAAGTAGGCGCCGCGGAGCCCGTAGCGGAACGACAGGTGTCCCGTGACGAGGCCCACCAGGACGGCGGCGGCGGCGCCCAGCCACATGCCGACCCACGGGGTGAGCCCCGCCTTGAGGAAGCAGAGGCTCGAGGTGTAGGCCCCGATCCCGAAGAAGAGGGCATGCCCGAAGGAGAACTGGCCGGCGTAGCCGCCGAGGATGTTCCAGCCCTGACCGACGAAGGCGAAGAAGCACATGAGGGTGAGCGTCCCGATGACGTACTCGGAGCGGACGAGGAGCGGGGCGGCCGCGGCGGCCACCAGGAGCCCGAGCCCCGCGGCCGTCCTACGCATGGCGCGCCCCCAGGAGCCCCGCCGGCCGGATCAGCAGCACGGCGACGAAGAGGCCGAAGATCCCGATCTGGGCCAGCGAGCCGTGGACGTAGAGCCCGCCGAGGGACTCCACCACGCCCACCAGGAGCCCGCCCACCAGGGCACCGGGGAAGGAGCCCAGTCCCCCCAGCACCACCACGACGAAGGCGGTGATGACGAAGGTGTTCCCCACCTCCGGCGACACGTAGAAGAAGGGCAGGGCCATGGCGCCCGCCGCGGCCACGCAGGCCGTCCCGATGCCGAAGGCCGTGGCGTGGACGCGCCCCACGGGGATGCCGCAGAGCGCCGCCCCATCGCGCTCCTCGGCGGATGCCCGGAGCGCCCGGCCGAGAGCCGTCCGCTTGAGGAAGAGCCAGAGGAGCCCCGAGATCACGAGCGCGCCGGCGAAGGCCAGCAGGCGGGGGAGGTTGAGGCGGATTGACC
>JACOVB010000317.1 GCA_016177555.1 Candidatus Rokuibacteriota bacterium | reverse complement strand
GGGCCGCACGGTGCTCGTCATCGCCCACCGCCTCGCCACGGTGCGGAACGCCGATCGGGTGGTGGTAGTCCACGGCGGGCGCATCGCCGAGATGGGCCGCCACGACGAGCTGATGGTCCGTGAGAACGGCATCTACCGCCGTCTCGCGGCGCTCCAGATGCTCGACGGGCCGGTCTCCGGGTAGCCGCCGGCGCCAGGCGCGCAGGCGGGCGGGGCGCTCACCGCGACCCCCTACTCCTGGAACTTGTTGACGATGGGCAGGCGCCAGTCCTTGCCGAAGGCGCGCGGGGTGATCTTGATGCCGATGGGCCCCTGCCGGCGCTTGTACTCGTTGCGGTACACCATGCGGATCACCCGTCGCACCGTCGCCTCGTCGAACCCCGCGGCCACGAGGTCGGCCAGCCCCTGATCGCTCTCCACGTAGCCCTCGAGGATGGCATCGAGCTCCGCGTACGGCGGCAGCGTGTCCTGATCGGTCTGATCCGGGCGGAGCTCCGCCGAGGGCGGGCGCTCGACGATCGAGCGCGGGATGAGCGCGCGCCCCGCCCGGGCATTGGCGTGGCCTGCGAGCTGATAGACCACCGTCTTGGGCACGTCCTTGATCACGGCGAACCCGCCGGCCATGTCGCCGTAGAGCGTCGTGTAGCCCACGCCGATCTCGCTCTTGTTGCCGGTGGTGAGCACGAGCCACCCGAACTTGTTCGAGAGCGCCATGAGGAAGTTTCCACGGATCCGGGCCTGTACGTTCTCCTCGGTGAGATCTTCCTTGAGCCCCTTGAAGGGCCGGGCCAGCCCGCGGCGGTATGCCTTGAACACTCCCGTGATCGGCAGCCGCAGGAAGTCGATGCCCAGGTTCTTCGCCAGTCGCGCCGCGTCCCGGCGCGTGCCCGCCGAGGAGTACGGGGAGGGCATCGTCACGCCCGTCACGTTGGCCGCGCCGAGCGCGTCCACGGCGATGGCCCCGACCAGCGCCGAGTCGATACCGCCGGAGAGCCCGATCACCACATGGCTGAAGTCGTTCTTCCTGACGTAGTCGCGCGTCCCGACGACGAGCGCCCGGTAGACCTCCTCCAGCCGCTCCACGGGGGCCTCGCGGCGCTGTGGCAGCGGGGCGCGGAACCGCGGGGGGAGCGCCGGGAGCGGGATCCGGCGCGCCGACTCCGTGCTCCGCAGCTTCTCCTTGCGCCGGCGCGAGTCGTGGAGCCGGACGCGGAACACCTCGTCGAGATCCAGATCCGCGACCACCAGGTCCTCCTCGAAGGCCGCGCCGCGGGCGATGACCTCGCCCTTCTCGTTGAAGATGAAGGACTGGCCGTCGAAGACCAGCTCGTCTTGCCCGCCGACGGCGTTGACGAAGGCGAGGCAGACGAGGTCATCGGCGGCGCGCGTGGCGAGCATCTGCTCGCGGAACCGGGCCTTGCCCGCGTGATACGGGGAGGCATTGATGGTGACCACGAGCTCGGCGCCCGCCAGGGCCTGGGCCGTGGTGGGACCCGTCGGATACCAGATGTCCTCGCAGATATTGGCGGCGAGCACCGTGTCGCCCAGCGCGAAGATCGGACACTCGGTGCCACTCTGGAAGTAGCGGTTCTCGTCGAAGACGCCGTAGTTCGGCAGGTACTGCTTGTGGTAGGTGCCGGCATGCGCGCCGTCGTGCAGGAGGGCGGCGGCGTTGAAGATGTCGTCGCGCTTGTCCACGAAGCCGAGCACGGCGGTGATCCCGCGGCTCTGGGCGGCGACATCGGCCAGGGCGCGAAGGTTCGCCTCGATGAACGCGGGCTTGAAGAGGAGGTCTTCGGGGGGGTAGCCGGTGAGGACCAGCTCCGGGAACGCGACCACGTCGCAGCCGAGCGCCCGCGCGCGTCCCATCCAGTCCACCACCATTCGCGCGTTCGCTTCGAGGGCGCCCACGGTGGGGTTCACCTGGGCCAGCGCGATCCGGACCCGCCTCATGCGGGTATTCTAGCCCATCGCGCCCGCTTTCACCGTCAGAGTCAGGCCCGTGAGGATCAGCGCCCCGCCCACCACCGTGAAGGCCGTCAGCGGCTCGCCGAGCCACACGATCCCCAGGACGGCCCCCGCCAGCGGCTGCACGTTGAGGAAGATGGCCGCCCGGGGCGCCGGCACGCGCTCGAGCGCGTAGTTCCACGCGAGGTAGCCCAGGGCCGTGATCACCACCGACAGGTAGAGGACGCCGGCCAGCGACTGCCCGCTCCAGACGGGACGCCCGCCACCGGCCCACTCGAGAACCGCCAGCGGCACCATGGCGACCGCGCCCCAGGCGATGGACCACGCCGTGACGGCAATGGCCGAGTGCCGCAGGAGGACGCTCCGCCCGAAGAGCGAGTACGAGGCATAGGCGAGCCCGGAGCACACCAGGAGCAGGTCTCCCCGCCAGTGGGGCGCCAGCCTCTGGGTGAGCCCCGGGACGCCGTTGACGACCACCAGCGCCGCGCCGGCGAGCGTCATCGCCGCGGTCAGGCCCTCCCGGCGACGGAGGCGCTCGCCCAGGAGGACCGGTGACAGCAGCATGAGCGAGATGGGCTCCACCGTGATGAGCAGCGCCGCGTTCGTCGCCGTCGAGCGCACGATGCCCCAGTGCGCGAAGGCGAAGGCACCGGCGAAGCCCAGGAGACCCATCCAGAAGACGCTCCAGCGCTCGGACGACGCGAGCCGCCGAGGATCCCGCCGGCGTATCACCAGCGCGATGGGGACCAGGAACGCCGAGCCGATCACGAGCCGGATCAGCGCGAGCATGGCCGGTCCCACGTCGGCGAGCACGACACGCGTCACGACGTACGAGGTCGCGTAGATCAGGTTGGCGACGAGAAGGACGAACTCGGCCGGAAGCACGGGGGCGAGGATACGCTATAATCCGCGGTGTGCAGTCGAAAATCCCCTGGCTTCCCTCCGAGGTTCAGTCCGGCCAGAAGACCGAGACGTGCCCGCGCTGTGGCGCCAGCACGATGTTCCCGTGGACGCTCAGGCGCGACCCGAAGCGCGTGATCCTCCTGCGCACCTGGGTCTGCACGGCCTGCCAGACCACCGAGGAGCGGGAAGAGCCCGAGTGATCGACACGCGGGGGGCCGGGGGAAGGGGCCTCCGCCCTACGTCCGGTTGACCTGGTCGATGAGCTGGCGGAGGCGGCCGAAGGCGGTGCGCCTGAAGGGCAGCACGAGCCGCGGCAGCTCCGGGAACTCGCTCCCCTCGGCCTGGAGCGGCCCCGGCGCCAGCTCGACGGGCCCCTCGAGGATGTCCGCGAACCGAGCGCTGAGATCCGCGAGCCCCTCGGGCGGCAACGGCTTTCGCAACCGGAACACGAGGTGGTCGCCCACGTAGCGCTGGGAGTGGAACACCCGGTAGAAGCGCTCGATCTCGCCCGCCGCCTCTTCCACGCCGTCCGTCATCCGGAAGATCGACGCGTCATCCGGCGAGATCATCCCCGTCGCCGCCATCTCCCGATCCACGAGCTCCGTGACGCTCCGCCAGAATGTCCCGCCCGGCGCGTCCACAAGGACGATGGGCACCATGGCCGCCTTGCCGGTCTGGACGAGGGTCAGCGTCTCGAAGGCCTCGTCGCAGGTCCCGAAGCCGCCCGGGAAGTACGCCATGGCATGGGCC
>JACOVB010000408.1 GCA_016177555.1 Candidatus Rokuibacteriota bacterium | reverse complement strand
GCGGTCGCCACCCAGGTGGACGCGCGGAAGGTGCGCCTCGGTCCCGCCGAGGCGCTGGCCCTCCTGAAGGACGTGGACGACCTCTACGCGGCGAAGGGGAAGCACGTGGTGCACGTGGATCTGCGCCGTGACAAGCCCGCCGCCGCCGCGCTCACGGCTCTGCTCATCGGCCCCTCGGGCAACCTCCGCGCGCCGGCGCTCCGGAAGGGGCGCACCCTGATCGTGGGGTTCGACGAGGCGACCTACGCAAAGGTGCTCGGGTAGCCGCGGATGATCCGCGTGCGCCTCACCGCGAAGATCGCGGCCGTCATCATCGTCGTCCTGATCATCGGCTTCGGCGCCTCCACCGTCCTCACCATCCAGCAGGAGTCCGAACTCCTCGTCGAGCAGAGCAAGGCGGCCGCGCGCCGGCTGACCGCCGCCCTCATCGCGAGCGTCGAGGCCGCCATGCTCCAGGAGCGCCCCGACGTCACCCGCGCCATGATCACCGAGCTGCGTGGCTCCTCGCCGGTGGAGGGGTTCGACATCTACCGCCGGAACGGCGTCGAGGCCTTCACCGACCTCGTCACGCTCGAGGAGGTCGAGCACAACGCGGGGCTGCCGAAGGAGGTGCTCGAGAACATCAAGCGGATGCGGCGCGAGCCCGGGAAGACCCTGACGGGGCCGCACTTCCAGCAGGCGCTCCGGACGCTCGAGACCCAGGAGAGCATGGAGTACCAGGACGGCGTGCCGCTGTTCACCCTGCACCGCCCCGTGATCAACCAGGAGAAGTGCCAGGGGTGCCACGGCAGCGACCACAAGGTGCGGGCCGTGGTGCGCGTGGTCACCACCATGGAGCCGGTGTTCGCGGCGGTGCGCGCCCAGCGCAACCGGCAGATCCTGATCGCGCTGCTGACGATCGTCGCCGCCGGGGGCGTCCTGGCGGTGGTCATGCGGCAGGTCGTGGTCAAGCCCATCCAGGCGGTCGCCGCCGTCGCGCGCCGCATCGGCTCGGGCGACTTCGAGGCGCGCGTCCCGATCCGCTCAGGTGACGAGATCGGCGTGCTCGGGGGCGCGCTCAACGAGATGACCGGGCACCTCGCCCGGGCGCGCGACGAGGTGGCCGCGCGTAACACGGAACTGGCCGCGACGCTCGAGAGCCTCCAGGCCTCCCGCCGCCAGGTGGAGCTCCTGGAGCAGCTCAAGGGGGAGCTGTCCAAGTTCGTGCCCGACGCGGTCAAGGCGCTGCTCGAGCGCGATCCCAACGCCACGGAGCTCGAGAAACGGACGGAAGAGGTCTCGGTGCTCTTCCTCGACATCGCCGGGTACACGAAGCTCTCCGAGCAGATCGACCTCCGCCAGCTCAATGAGCTGGTGCAGACCTACTTCTCCTCCTTCCTCGAGATCATCCGCGCCCACCACGGCGACGTGAACGAGACGGCGGGCGACGGGCTCATGGTGATCTTCCAGCGCGCGCCCCAGGGCGAGCGCGGGGGACCGGTGTGGGACCACGCGCTCAATGCCACGCGCGCCGCTTTCGCCATCCGCCAGCGCACGGGCGCGCTCAACGAGGAGCAGCGCGGCAGGCTCCAGCCCATCGAGCTGCACATGGGGATCAACACCGGTGAGGCGCTGGTGGGCGCGACGAAGCTCAGCGGCGCGGGGGCTCAGCGGTGGACCTTCACCGCCTCGGGTCCCGTCACCAACGTGGCCGCGCGGTTCGCGGGCTCTGCCACCGGCGGCGAGATCATCGTGGGGCCCACCACCGCCGAGCGCATCCGCGCCCACTTCGTCCTCGAGAGCCTCGGCGAGAAGCGCTTCAAGAACGTCTCCGAGCCCATCCACGTCTACCGGCTGATCCCGCCCGGAGTCTACGAGAAGATCGTCTGAGCCGGCGCGCGCGCTCATGCGGCGGCGCAGCCGGTCCCCTGTCCTGCCAGCGACCCGCTTGACGGGCCATCCGGCAGCGACGGCAGCCGGGCGGCGACGCGTCAGCTCGATCGCCCTCGCCAGCGATGAAAGATGAACGCCTGAAGAAGAGAGAGGATTGCGAGGGCGGCGTCGTTGACGAGATAGACCGAGACGAACCGGCCGGTGAGGGTGCGTAGGCCCAGAATCAGAGCGATCCCCACGGCGAGATTGCCCAGCAGGAAGGCCACGGCGAGCCCGAGGTAGTCCAGGGCCTCGATGGCCGCCTCCCGCACATGGGTTCGGCGCAGGCCCGCGAACCGCGTTCCCCCGAGGTAGGCCGCCAGCGAGGTCAGACAGACGATGATGACGAGGGTGAGGGAACGCACGGCTTGGCTTCAGGGGGTGCCCGTGAGGCGGTAGTAGCTCAAGCCAGCCAGCTCGATGACGATGTCGCGCAGGAGGCCGAGCCGCGCTTCGGGCTGCGAGGGGCCGGTCGCTGCTGTGGGGGCCGGCAGCACGTCGAAGCCCACCCGTTCCATCGCGGCCCGCGCCCGCGGGATGTCGATGGGATCGGCAACGAGGAGGATGCGCCGACTGCCGCGCGGGAGCAGGAGCCTGCGGAGCTGGTCCGCCTCTTCCCTGGTGGTGTGCGCCGGACCTGCGCCCAGGATTGCTGTGGCGGGGACCCCGAGCCCCTGCGCCAGGGTCGTCCGCGCCTGGATTTCCTCGGCCGAGCCGGAGAGCACCAGCCACGGAGCGAGGGCGTGTCGGTACAGGCCGATTCCGTGGAGCACCCGCCGGAGCGATCGGTTGGCCAGGACGCCATCGGTGTCGGCGCCACCGCGGCCCAGGACGACGATGGCGTCCGCGGGTTCCAGCCTGGCCACGCCGGCCATCCAGGCATTGAGGTGGTTGGCGAGGGGCGTGAAGGCCGCGGCGGCGAACAGGAGCAGGGCGACGAGGCCGAGGGGTCGGAGGCCGCGCATCGGTCGGCGGTCAGGCACAGGTGCGTCAGTGATCCGGAGAAAGTTCACCTTTGGCAGCCCGATGGGCAGAGGCTAGCACGGCGAACGCCCCCGATCCCGGTCATCTGCTCCCGTGCCTGCGTCGCCTCCGGCTGCGCAGGGCTCCGACCGGAGCCAGCCGGGCGAGGTCACGCCGATGAGGTGCCGGGGATAGGGTGGTCACCGTCCCCCCGGCCCACCCCTTCCCGCCAGGGGGGATCCTGGTTGCGCCTCGCGCGACGTTCTGCCGCGAGCCGCAAGGTCGCTCTCGCTGACTTCTCGCCACTTCTCCTCCTGTATTGTTCATTGGACATTGACGGTGCGGCGCGCGCGTTCGTAGCATGCCGCGTGAGCGACGAGACGACCCCTCACGCGAGGAGCATGGCGATGATTGCGAGAGCGCAGGTCGGGTGGAGGCACGGCGCCGAGGCGGCGCTGGCCATGGTGATGGTGGCGGTGCTGCTGTGGGCGGGCGGCATGCTCGACGCCGGCGCGCTGCCCTCCTTCGCGTGGCGCCCGGCGGCCGAGGCCCAGCCTGCCGCGCCGCACCTGGTGAAGGTGCTGAGCCACGACGGCGAGATCGGGACGATCGCCTGGAGCCCCGACGGCACGCGCATCGCGGGCGGCGGCGGCCTCCACCGGGCGGTCATCGTGTGGGACGTGCGGAGCGGCGCGCGCGCGATGAACCTCAACGCCGAGGCCGGAGGCGTCACCGCGGTCGCCTGGAGCCCTGACGGCAAGTACCTCGCGGCGGGACGGAACTTCGTCAGGATCATGCCCAAGGAGCGCGTGTCCATCAATCTCTGGGACGCGCGCACCGGCGCGCTGGTCCGGAACATTCCTGCTCCCTTTCCTCCGGTGTCGGCAGACAACGATGTGGCAGCCCTCGCCTGGAGCCCCGATAGCGGGCACGTGGCCGCGAGCTACAGGAACGGCGCGATCGTCGTGCACGACGCGATGACCGGCGCGGGCGTGATCACGATCCAGTCGCCGATACCGGCAGGGAAGCCCGTGGTCTACTCACCCGACGGCCGGTATATCGTCACCGCGGGGGCGCGAGGGCAGGATCGCATCCAGGTCTACGAGTCCCGGACGGGTGCGCTGGTACGGGGGATGACGGCCGACGATCATCTCCAGCAGGTCCTCGCCTACAGCCCTGACGGAACGGTGCTGGCCTCCTCGGATCGCGGCACCCCGAGAATCACCATCTGGGATGCGGTGTCCGGGCAGCCTCGCCGGGTGCTCGGTGCGCCGACTGGCGACGTGAGACGATTTGCGTTCAGTCCGGACGGGCGCTGGCTCGCCTCGGCTGGGCCAAGCCGGGCGGCTCTTATCTGGGCCGTCGGCACGGGGCAGATCGTCCAGAGGCTCGGGGACGAGGCCGACTTCGTGAGTGTTGTTGCATTCCGCCCCGATGGGCGCTACCTCGCCTCGGCAGGTGGCGATTTCGTTCGACTGTGGGACCTGTCGTCGCTGCGCAGCACCCCCTGACGTCCCTCAACCCAGACACCCCGGAGGTGAGCCATGGCAACGGTCGAGGACTACGCAGTGCTCAGCGCCTACGTCTACGGTGGAGCTTCCAGACTGCAGCTTCCCTCTGGATGGACTCCACTGTTCAAGGCCGATGGCTCCGCCCTGGAGCTCTCCGCCAAGAGCGGCTACTACGGCGCGGTGTTCCAGAACCAGGTGACTGGCGAGGTCGCGCTGATCTCGAGGGGGGCGTCGCTCATCGATGGCGGTGACCGCCGGGCCGGCCAGGCCTTGTTGGACGGCCGAGTGCCATGGGACCAGCTGGAAGATGCCCAAAGTCTGCTCGACCACGCGCTCAAGATGGGCATTCCACCGGAGAGCATCTCCTTCGGCGGCCACTCGCTGGGCGGCTCGCTCGCGCAGCTGCTATCTGCGCTGAACGGGAAGCCCGCGGTGACGTTCAACGCGGTCCCCGTGAAGCGGGTGCTGCCCGCGCTGGGGCTCGATCCCGAAGGGTCGTATCCCATCACCGATGTCGTGGACTCCTCGGACATCATCGGGAACAGCGGCCCCGCCGTCGGAACCCGCGTCACTCTCCCGTCCTCCAATTTCCCGTTCTCCCTGGCGCCCGTTCCGGCGCCGGGCGACCCGGACGGGGCGGCGGGTGCCGCCCTGGCGATCACCGCCATTTATTTCTGGACCGCCCACTCGATCGGAGCGGTCAGCGCCAAGGTCAAGACGGCGGCGACCCTGCCCGTGCCCAGCCCGGTGATTCTCGATCTCGATGGCGACGGCGTGGAGACGACGGCCGTGGCGGCGGGGCCATACTTCGATCACGACGGTGACGGCTTCGCCGAGCGCACGGGCTGGGTCGGGAAGGACGACGGGCTCGTGTTGTGGGACCGCGACGGCAGCGGCAGCATCGACTCGGGCCGCGAGCTGTTCGGCAACCACACGCGGCTCGCCGACGGGAGCGAGGCGCCCGACGGCTTCGCGGCGCTGGCCGTGCTCGACGCCGACGGCGATGGCGTGCTCGATGCGCGCGATGCCGCGTTCGCGGCGCTGCGCATCTGGCGTGACGCGGACGGCGACGGGGTGAGCGCGCCGGCGGAGCTCCAGACGTTCGCGGAGGCAGGCGTCCGGTCCATCGCCACGAGCCCCACGGACTCCACGCTGGTGGACGCCCAGGGCAATGCCCACCGCCAGATCGGCACCTTCACCCGAGCCGACGGCAGCCAGGGGGCGGCGGCGGATGTCTGGTTCCAGGCTGACCGCGCCCGGACGCTGGCCACCGAGTGGGTGGCGGTGCCAAACCACATCGCGGCATTGCCCGATGCCAGCGGCTACGGCACGGTGCGCGACCTGCGCCAGGCCATGGCGCGTGATGCGAGCGGCGCGCTCGAGGGCTTCGTGACTCAGTTCGTCGCCCAGACGGACCCGGCCGC
>JACOVB010000324.1 GCA_016177555.1 Candidatus Rokuibacteriota bacterium | reverse complement strand
GCAGACGGGGGGATGATCTGGAAGCGGCTCGCGTGGAGCCTGAGCCGGACCGTGGTCCCCTGGCCCTCGCGGCTCTCGATGCCGAGGCTCCCGCCGTGCCGCTCGATGATGTCGGCCACATCGGCGAGCCCCCGGCCGGCATGCCCGCCCGGCGGCGGGCCGAGTGCGCGGTCGCCGACGCGGCGGCGGATCTCTTCCGGCATCCCGATGCCCGTGTCGCTCACCTCGAGCACCACCCAGCCCGACTCCTCGCTGGCGGCCCGGATCCCCAGCGTGCCCCCGTAGGGCATGGCAGCGACGGCGTTCAGGATGAGCTGGACCAGGGCGTCGCGGAGCTCGAAGCCGTTGCCCTCGACCGGGGAAATCGCCTCGAGCTCCTGGGTGATCGCGATGACCACTCCGCGCCGCTGCGCCTCGTCGCGCCACCGCGGCGCCGTCATCTCGAGCGCCTCGGAGACCACGGCGGGCAGACCCACGGGGCCAAAGGCCACCTGCGGCTCACGCGAGACGAACTCCTGGAAGCGCCGCACCGACACCGAGGCTTCCAGCGCCACGTCCCGGATCACCTTGAGCCGCCGGATCGCGGTGTCGGCCTGCGCCTCCTTGAGCAGGAGCTCCGTGTAGGCGAGGATGGCCGCCAGCGAGTTGTTGAAGTTGTGGGCGAGCCCCCCGACGGTCTCCCCCAGCGTGCGCAGGTCGATGGTGCGGCCGAGGGGCGCGGGGGCCTCGTCGAGCCGCCGGCTCAGCTCCCGTGCCCAGCTGCGGAGCGCGAGGACCGAACGGTCCAACTCAACCTTGGTGCGGGACATCTGCCGGGCGATGTCCCGGATCTCCTCATGGTCGGCGAAGAGGAGCGGGTCGGCCGGTGTCTCGGGGGCATCCCGAGCCACCCAGTGCGCGACCTTCCGCCGGAGCTCCTCGAGCATGCCCCCGGATCTCAGAGATTCACGAGCTGAGCCACCCGCTCACGATGGTGGGTCGCGTCGCCGAAGGTGAGCTCCGACCCCTTCGCTCGCTTGAAGTACAGGTGCAGATCATGTTCCCAGGTGAAGCCGATGCCGCCGTGGAGCTGGATGCCCGCGGCCGCCACCCGCCGGGAGGCGTCCGAGACGTAGGCCTTCGCCATGCTGACCGCCAGCGGCCCCTCGGGGACGCCCTCGTCCATGGCCCAGGCGGCGTAGTAGGTGATGGACTTGCTGTTCTCCACGTCCACCAGCATGTCGGCGGCCTTGTGCTTCACCCCCTGGTAGGAGCCGATGGGCCGGCCGAAGGTCTGCCGGATCTTGGCGTACTCGACCGTCATCTCCAGCACCTTCTGGGCGCCCCCGCACATCTCGGCGCACAGGGCCACCGTGGCCCGGTCCAGCACGCGGCTGAGCGGCTGCCACCCACCGCCCACCTCTCCCATGACCGCCTCGGCACCCACCGTCACGTTCGTGAGCGTGACGTCGCAGAGCTTGCGCGTCTGGTCCATGGTCGGCAGGAGCGTGACCTGGAGTCCCGGCGTCCCCTTCGGGAGCAGGAACAGGGTGATCCCGTCCTCGGCCGTCTTCCCGGACGAGGTGCGCGCAGCCACCACGATCGCGTCCGCCGTGTGGGCGTCGTGCACGAAGAGCTTGGTGCCGGACAGCGTGAAGCGCCCGCCGCTCCGGGCGGCCCCGAGCGCCACGCCTTGCGGCCCCAGCATGGCGCTCGGCTCCATCCACCCGAGCGTCGCCCGCCTCTCGCCCTCGGCGATCTTCGGGAGCCACTCCTTCTTCTGCGCAGCGGCGCCCGCCTCCAGGATGGCCAGGCCCCCGAGAAGGACGGTCGAGAAGTAGGGGCCGGGCACCACGGCGCGCCCCATCTCCTCCATGAGGACCACCAGGTCCACGAACCCGAGCCCCATCCCGCCGTACTCCTCGGGAGAGATCAGGCCGAGCCAGCCTTGCTCGGCCAGCTTGGCCCAGAGGGCGGGATCCATGGCCTCGGGCCCGTCCATCAAGGCGCGAACCTTCACCGACGGGCACTCGTTCTCCAGGAACTTGCGGGCGGTGCTGCGCAGCAGGTCCTGCTCTTCGCTGAAGCCGAAGTTCATGGCGTTACCCTTTCGGCAGGCCGAGCACGCGCTCGCCAATGATGTTCTTCATGATCTCGGTGGTGCCGCCCTCGATGGAGTTGGCGAGCGAGCGGAGGAAGCTGTACTGCCACAGCCCGCTCTCGATCGCCCATTTGCTTCCCCGGGTCAACTGCGAGTAGGGCCCCTGGATCTCCATGGCCAGCTCCTGGAGCCGCTGGTGGCCCTCCACCCACATCATCTTCCCCGTGGAGGCCTCGGGGCCCGGCAGCTCGCCCTTGAGGAGCTTGGTGATGGCGCGCGCCCCGGTGTACTTGAAGACCTCGGTGTCGATCCACAGCTGGGCGAGCTTCTGCCGGATGGTCGCATCCTTCGTCGCCGGGCTGCCGTTCCGCCTGGTGCCGCGGGCCAGCTCGATCAGGCCGTCCAGCGCGATGCGCAGGCGGACCTGCAGCCCGAACCCCAGGGCCAGCCGCTCGAACATGAGGGTGGTCAGACCCACCGCCCAGCCGTTGTTGAGCCCGCCGAGGATCTGCGACTCGTGGACGCGCACATTGTCGAGGTAGACCTCGTTGAACTCGGGGTCCCCCGTGATCTGCGTGAGCGGCTTGACGGTGATCCCCGGCAGCTTCATGTCCAGCAGGAAGTAGGTGATCCCCTTGTGCCTGGGAGCGTCCGGGTCGGTACGCGCCAGGAGCATCATCCAGTCGGCCACGTGCGCGAGGGAGGTCCAGACCTTCTGGCCGTTGACCACCCAGTACTCGCCGTCCTTGGCGGCGCGCGTCTGCAGGGCGGCGAGGTCGCTCCCGGCATTGGGCTCGGAGTAGCCCTGGCACCAGATCTCCTCGCAGGAGAGCATCTTGGCGGGATAGCGTTTCTTCTGCTCCTCGGTCCCGTAGGCGATGATGGTGGGGCCCGCCATGCCGATGGCGAGGATGTTGAGGATCGGCGGGGCCTTCACCAGCGCCATCTCCTCGTGGAGGATCAGCTCCTCCATGAAGGTGAGCCCTCGCCCCCCGTAGTCCTTGGGCCAGGTGAGCCCCATGAAGCCGGCATCGTAAAGCTTGCGCTGCCACCGGCTGAGGAAGTCGTAGGCGTCCGACCGCGGAATGTCGGAGCCCGCCCGGACTGTCTCGACCCAGTCCTTCGGGATGTTCACCTTCAGCCAGGACCGAACCTCGTCCCGGAAGGACATCTGCTCGGGGGTCAGCGCGAGATCCATAGACCCTCCTGCTCGGCGAGGCGACTCGGAGCCATGAAGAAGCGACTGAACGACGGTTCACTGCCATCATACGAGCCGCCCCGAGACGGTGTCAAGTTGCCGGCGCGCCGGTCCACAGGCCGGGTGCCGAGGTTCGGCCAATCGGGTATACTCGCTGCCACTGTATGCCGCCTTCGATCTCATTGCCCCGCCTGCGCAGCCACATCGAGGCGCTGTCGGCCTTCGGACGCAACCCCGACGGTCAGGGCATCACCCGCTCCTGCTGGAGCCCCGCCCACGAGGAAGCGCGCGCCTGGCTCATCGCCCGGATGAAGGACGCCGGCCTCGCCACGTGGATCGACGAGGCCGGCAACACCTTCGGGCGGCTCGGCGAGGGCCGACCAACGGTGATGACCGGCTCGCACATCGACACGGTCCCCCAGGGTGGGCCGCTTGACGGTGCCCTGGGCGTCCTGGCAGGGCTCGAATGCCTGCAGACGATCCACGCGGCCGGAGTCCGGACGCGACGCCCGCTGACGCTCGTGGCCTGGAGCGATGAGGAAGGGCGCTACGCGAGCCTCTTCGGCTCGAAGGCGTTCGTCGGCCGGGTGGACCCGCGGCAGATCCCAACCCTCGCGTCGGCCGACGGTGAGCGCCTGGTGGACGCCATGGCCCGCGCGGGCTTCGATCCGCTGGAAGCCCACGCGGCGCGGTGCGATCCCCGCACCCTCTTCGCCTACCTGGAGCTGCACATCGAGCAGGGGCCGCATCTGGAAGGGGCGCGCATCCCCATCGGCGTGGTCGAAGGGATCGTGGGGATCAGGCGGAGCCGCGTCATCTTCACGGGGCAGCCCGATCATGCCGGCACGACGCCCATGGAGCGGCGCCGGGACGCCTTCCTCGGCGCCGCCGAGTACGCGCTCAAGGCGCGGGATCTCGTCGTGACGCGAGGCAGCGGCACGAGCGTCACCAATGTCGGGCGGGTCGATGTCGCGCCG
>JACOVB010000323.1 GCA_016177555.1 Candidatus Rokuibacteriota bacterium | reverse complement strand
GGCTCGGGCTCGCCGGCGAAGGGCGGCACCGGCAGCCCTTCCGTGAGGCCGGTCTTGACGAAGCCCGGCTTCACGCACACCACGCTCACGCCGCGCTCGGCGTAGGCGTGACCCAGCCCCTCGAGGAAGGCCGAGAGCCCGGCCTTGGAGGCGCCGTAGAGGTAATTGCTGCGGCGCGGGCGGTCGCCGGCCACGCTGCTGAAGACGCAGAGCCTTCCGCCGCCGCGGGCGGCCAGCCGCTCGGCGGCCATCTGGCACAGCACCACGGTCCCCGTGAAGTTCACGTGGAGCACCTCGTGGAGCCGACCCATGTTGCCCTGGAGCACCTCGGGGCGATCGGCCAGGCCCCCCGTCACGACGAGCGTGTCGAAGCCGCCGAGGGCCTCGTCCGCCGCGGCGAGCGCCGCCTCGAAGCCCGCCGGCAGCGCGAGGTCGAGCGCCGCCGTGGGCACGGGGCCTCGCGCTCCGCGGGCCTCGAGATCCCGCGCGGAGGCCTCCAGGTCGGCCGCGTTCCGGCCCAGGAGACAGAGGGCCTCCCCGCGCTCGGCCAGCAGACGCGCGAGCGCCCGGCCCATCCCGCGAGTGGCGCCGACGAAGGCCACTCTCATTCCGGGTCTCCGAAGAGACGCGCCGACAGGGCCGAGCGGAAGCGCCGCTCGGGATCCCAAAGGTCGCGCACGGCCTGCCACTCCTTGAGGCGCGGCATCATCTTCTCGAAGTCCTCCGCCCGCGTGACGGCATCCTTGGCGAGGTAGACGCGACCCCCGGCCTCGATCACCACGGCGTTCATCTCGTGGACCAGCGCCTCCGTGGCGCGGCCGCGGTAGGGCAGGTCGAGCGCCAGGGTCACGCCCTCGAGGGGAAAGGAGAGATAGGCGTCCCCCGCCGGGCCGCAGTCCTTGATCACGGCGAGGAACGAGGCCGCTCCCGCCGCCGCGAGCCGCTCCAGCAGGCGGCTCAGCCCGCCGAGACCCGCCGCCCGCGGCACCACGCACTGGTACTGGAAGAAGCCGCGCGGCCCGTACATCCGGTTCCAGTCGCGGACCGCGTCGAGCGGGTAGAAGAACGACTCGTAGGACACCAGGCGCCGGCGCGTGGGGCCGCCGTGGCTCCAGTGGTACAGCCGATTGAAGAGACGCATGAGGGGCGGGCTCAGCAGCCACTCCGGAGCATCCAGCGGGAACCGCCAGGGGCGGCGCGGCGAGGGCCGCCGCGCGCCCGCCTCGGCGCGCGTCGCGTGGCGGCCACGCATCAGCACGCCGCGCCCGAGCGCCCGGCCCCGCGCCAGGCAGTCGATCCACCCCACCGTGTAGGGCCAGTCTCGCGCGGCTTGCTCGAGCCCCGCCACCATCGCCGCCAGATCCGCGACGCCCTCGGTCTCGACCGCCATCCAGGGGCTCTCCACGGGTCGGAGACGGAGCGTCACCTCGACGATGATCCCGGTGAGCCCCATGCCGCCCACCGTGGCCAGGAAGAGCTCCCGCTCGAGGTCGGGCCCGCACTCCACGACGCGCCCGTCGGCCACGAGCAGGGTGATCCGCTCCACGAAGCGGCCGAAGGAGCCGTCCCGGTGATGGTTCTTGCCGTGGACATCGCAGGCGACGCAGCCGCCCACCGTCACGGCCTGCGTCCCCGGGGTGACCGGCGGGAACCAGCCGCGCGGGAGGAAGACGCGGAGGATCTCGGCCAGGTTGAGCCCCGCCTCGCAGCGGAGCCGCCCTGCGGCCGGGTCCCAGCCGAGGATGCGGTCGGCCCGCGTGGTCTCCAGCACGAGGGCCTCATCGCTCGAGGGCACCGCCGCATCGCCGTAGGCGCGCCCGAGCCCCCGCGCCAGGATGCGAGGCTCGGCGGGAGCGACAGGGCAGAGACGGTCCGGGCGCGCCACGCGGCCGGGGCGCACGGGCCGGCGGCCCCAGCCGGCTACCGGCTCGACGCGCGAGCTCAGCGGGCCCACGGCGCGTAGATGAGCACGAGCAGCGAGAGCATCCAGAGCACCGTGTTCAGGAGGAGCGCGCGGTCGCTGAGCAGGAGATCGGATGGATTGCCGCCGAGCTGCCGGCGGTAGAGCAGATACAGATAGCGGAAGATGCCGTAGAGCACGAACGGCAGCGTGAGTGGCAGGAGCCGGGTGTGGAACTTGGCCACGGTCTCGGGCGACATCGTGTAGAGCGCATAGGCCGTGACGGTGGAGGCGGTGACGACGGCGATCATCTGATCGAGGAATCCCTCGCTGTACTCCGCCAGGATCGGGCGGTGGGCCGCCGCGTTCCCCGACAGCGTCAGGTACTCGTGGCGGCGCTTGCCGACGGCCAGGAAGAGCGCGATCAGGACGGTGCAGATGAGCAACCAGCCGGAGATCTCCACGTCGATGGCCACGGCCCCGGCCACGGCCCGGAGCACGAAGCCCACCGCCACCGCGAGCACATCCAGGATCACCAGGTGCTTGAGCCACAGAGAGTAAGCGGTAAGGAGCACCCCGTAGCCCGCCGCCACGAGGCCGAACCGCCACGAGAGGGCGACGGACCCGGCGAGGCTCGCCACGAGGAGCCCGACTCCCAGCGCCAGGGCGCCGCCACGTGGCAGCGCGCCGGAGGCCACCGGGCGGAATCGCTTGGTGGGGTGCAGGCGGTCCTTCTCGGCGTCCGCCACGTCGTTGAGGAGATACATCGAGCCCGAGAGCACGCAGAAGAGGGCGAAGGCGCCGAGCGCCGGCCAGAAGAGCGGCGTGAAGAGCTGCTGGGAGAAGATCACGCCCGCGAAGACGAAGAGGTTCTTGACCCACTGCTTGGGTCTGAGCGACGCCACCACCGCCCCGATCACGCGCATGCCAACCCCACACTACAGGCCAGAGAGGGCCGTCCTGACGGCGGCCGCCACGGTTCGCAGCTCCTCGTCGCTGAGCTCGGGGAAGCAGGGCAGCGACAGGACCTCGCGTGCCGCGCGGGCGGCCGCGGGGAAGGCGGCCTCGGCCTCGGGCTCGCGAAACAGCGGCTGGGCGGGCAGGATCGTCGGGTAGTGGATCGCCGTCCCAACCCCGAGATCCGCAAGCCCTCGCGCGAGCGCGTCCCGTTGCGCCGAGCGGACCGTGAACTGGTGGTAGATGTGCCGCGCCGGCGGGCGCTCC
>JACOVB010000308.1 GCA_016177555.1 Candidatus Rokuibacteriota bacterium | reverse complement strand
GGCGCGCGCCGCGCTCGGTCAGGACGCCTCGCAGGACCAGGTGGACGAGTACCGGCGGAAGCTGGGCCTGGACGACCCGCTCTGGTGGCAGTTCGTGCGCTACGTGGGGCGGCTGGCCCGGGGCGACCTCGGCGTATCCATCGTCACCGGGAACCGGGTGGCGGATGACCTTCGCGACGCCGTCCCCGCCACGGTCGAGCTCGTGCTGCCCAGCATCGTGGTCGCGCTGGTGCTGGGGATCCTCCTCGGGGTGGCCTCGGCGGTGTGGCGAGGCCGGGCGGTGGACCATCTCTCGCGCGTGGTGTCCATTCTGGGCATGAGCTTGCCGGTGTTCTGGTTCGGGCTGGTGCTCCAGCTCGTCTTCTACAAGCACCTGTCGTGGCTGCCGGCGGGCGGGCGGCTGCCGCTCACCGCGCTACCCCCGGAGGGCCCGACGGGGATCTACACGGTGGACGCGCTCGTGGCGGGAGACGTCGCGCTCTTCATCGAGGCGGTCCGCCACCTCGTGCTGCCGGTGATCACGCTCTCCACGGTGAGCATCGCCACGGTGGCGCGAATCACGCGGGCGAGCCTGCTCGACGTGCTGGGGCGGGACTACGTGCGGACGGCGCGCGCCAAGGGGCTCGGCGAGCGCGCCACCGTCTACAAGCACGCCCTTCGCAATGCGCTCATCCCGGTGGTGACAATATTCGGCCTGCGCGTGGGCATCATGCTCGGGGGCGCCGTGCTGACGGAGACGATCTTCGCCTGGCCCGGCATCGGGCGCTACGCGTTCTACGGGCTGCGACAGCTCGACCTGCCGGTGGTGAGCGCCTTCGTGGTCTACGTGACGCTCGCCTATGCGGCGCTCAACATGCTGGTCGATGCGAGCTACTCATTCCTCGACCCGCGCATCCGCGCCGCGGCGAGCTGATGCGTCGAGAGCCCGACCCATGACGGAGGTGGCCGTGGCAGGAGAAGCCGCGGTCGGTCTCTCCCACGGCACACCCGTGGGGCCGAGCCGGCGTGGAGCCGGCCGGCGCTTCCTCGGGAGCGGTGGGCTCGCGCCCTGGGGCGCGCTCGTGTTGCTCGCCCTTGCGGCGGTCGCGCTCTTTCCGGGAGCGGTCACGCGACACGACCCCTATCGGATCGACGCCGACCTGCGTCTGGCGCCGCCGTCGCTCGCCCACCCCTTCGGCACGGACGAGCTCGGGCGCGACGTGTGGAGCCGCGTCGCCCATGGCACCCGCCTGTCCCTCGGCGTGGCGCTCCTGGTCGTGATCGCCAGCGGCACGACCGGCACGGCCATCGGCCTTGCCGCGGGCTACGGCAGCGGCCCGTGGAGCGAGCTGGTGATGCGCGTGGCCGACATCTTCATCGCCTTCCCCGCGCTCATCATGGCCATGGGCATCACGGCGTTCCTCGGACCGGGACTCGGCAACGCCATGCTCGCGGTGATGCTCATCTGGTGGCCGCAGTACACGCGGCTGGCGCGCGCCCAGGTGCTGGGCGAGAAGGGGAAACCCTACGTGGAGGCCGCGCACGCGTTGGGGCTGCCGGCGATGACGATCCTCTGGCGGCACATCTTGCCGAACTCGTGGGTGCCGCTGTTGATCAAGGCCACCATGGACGTGGGGCTGGCGCTCCTGCTCACCGCCTCGCTGTCCTTCCTCGGGCTCGGCGCCAAGCCTCCCACGCCCGAGCTGGGCGCCCTGGTCACGCAGGGGCGCGAGCACCTGCTGAGCGCCTGGTGGTACTCGACCTTTCCCGGGCTCACAATCTTCCTGGCGGTCTTCGCCTGCAACCTGCTGGGCGACGGCCTGCGCGACGCGCTGGACCCGGCCCTGGGCCGGGAGTGATGGTCAACCCGAGTCAACCCCCAAGGAGTGCGGTCATGCATGACGCCGTGAAACTCGAGCGGTTCACGAACGCCCTGGCCCAGAGCGACTTCGACGTGGTCGTGGCGGCCTCACCGGAGAACACCTGGTACCTCTCCGAGGCGGTGATCGACACGCAGCGCACGCTGCCCGAGCGCCTGGCCCTGGTCGCGTGGCCCAAGCACGGCGAGCCGGTCTACATCGTCTGCGCCAACGAGCAGATCCAGGCCCGGCGCGACTCCTGGATCCCGGAGCTGCGCGGCTACATCGAGTACAAGGAGTCGCCCATGGGGCACCTGGCCCAGGCGCTCACCGAGAAGGGCGCCGCGCAGGGCACGATCGGGATCGAGAAGCGCTTCCTCACCGCCCACTACTTCGAGCAGCTCGCCGAGCTCCTGCCCCGCGCGCGCTTCGTCGAGGTGGGGCCCTTCTTCGACCGAGTGCGCGCCATCAAGACGCCCGAGGAGATCGCACGCATGGAG
>JACOVB010000307.1 GCA_016177555.1 Candidatus Rokuibacteriota bacterium | reverse complement strand
GTCGAAGAAGCCGAGCACCATTAGTCGTTCCAAACCCCACCCAAGGAGGCGAAAGTCGTGCGACGCTCATTGATGCTGACGCTGATGACGTGGACCGTTCTCTCCGTTCCAGGGCTGGCCGTCGCGGCCGAGGGAGCTGCCCCGGCGACGGGCGGCTGGGTGGGCCCCTTCTCGGTGCTCGCGGGCGGCCTGGGCATGGCCCTCGCCTCCGGTCTCTGCGCTCTGGGCCAGGGCCGGGCGGCCGCCGCCGCCGTGGATGCCATGGCCCGCCAGCCCGGGGCCGCCGCGCGCATCCAGACCGCGATGATCATCGGGCTGGCGCTCATCGAGTCGCTGGCCCTGTACGTGTTCGTCATCGCCGCCATCCTCCTCTTCGTGCAGCCGGTGAAGTAGTGGTAGGGGACGGGTGCCTCGGGTCGATCAAGGGGCACCCGCCGCTCTCCACGCCACGCGGCTGGACACGGCGAGCGCCGTGACCGCACGCTCCCACTTCAAGATCCCGAAGATCCCGGAGATGACCGTCCGTCGTCTCTCGGTCTACACCCGCTGTCTCCTGCATCTGGAGGAGGATGGGGTCAAGACGGTCTCCTCCCAGGAGCTGGCCGAGCGCTTCAATCTGAACTCGGCCCAGGTGCGGAAGGACCTGGCGTACTTCGGCGAGTTCGGCGTGCGGGGCATCGGCTATTACGTGTCGGGGCTCAAGGCCGAGCTGCAGAAGATCCTGGGGCTGGACCGGGAGTGGCCGGTGGCGCTGGTGGGGTTCGGGAACCTGGGCTCCGCGCTGTTCCACTACAAGGGTTTCTCGAAGCAGGGCTTCCGTATCGCCGCGGTCTTCGACGATGACCCCGGCAAGGCCGGCACGTCGGCGGACAGCGTGCCCATCCTGCCGCTGCGCGACCTCCCCAAGGAGACCAAGGCGCGCAATCTCCAGATCGCGATCGTGGCGGTCCCAGCGGAGGCGGCCCAGGCGGTGACGGAGAAGCTCGTGGCCGCCGGGATCAAGGCGATCCTGAACTTCGCGCCGACCCGCATCAAGACGGGCCGCGACGTGCGTCTGAAGAACGTGGACCTGTCCATCGAGCTGGAGTCCCTCAGCTTCCACCTCGCCCAGGGCGGCCGGTAGCCCGGGCAGGCCCGGCCGCAGCACATGGCGGACGCCTCCTCCGTCCCCCCCGTTCTCTTCCGCTGGCGCGCCCTCGCGGACCTGGCGCGCGTCGTCGCCGCGGGCACGCCCTGTGTGGGGGCGCATGCGCTCTGGGGCTCCTCTCGCGCCCTCGTGATCGCGGCCCTGCGCGAGGCCGCGAGCCGCCCCGTCCTCGTCCTGACGCCGGGGCAGGTCGAGGCGCACCAGATGGCCCTGGACATCGCCTTCTTCCTCTCATCGCTCGCCGCCCCCCGGAACGCCGCCGCGGCGCGCCCCCGGGTGGTCGAGTTCCCGCCGGCCGCGCCTCCTGCCTGGCGGGGCCGCCACCGCGAGCACGACGCCGAGCGCATGCTCGTGTGCCATCGGCTGCTCGACGGAGAGGCCCTCGCGGTCGTGTGCACGGCGGCCGCACTGTCCTCGCCGCTGCCCATGCCTGCTCAGTTCCGGGCCCGGACGCTGCGTCTCTCCCTCGGCCAGACGGTCGAGCGCGAGATGCTGCTCGATCGGCTCTCGGCGGGGGGATACGAGCGCGTCGAGGCCGTGGTGGACGTCGGGCAGTGGAGCCTGCGCGGGGGGATCGTGGACATCTTCTCTCCCGCCCGGGAGCATCCCGTGCGTGTCGAGTTCTTCGGCGACGACGTGGAGTCCCTCCGCCTCTTCGACCCGACGTCCCAGCGCTCCATCGAGGAGATCGAGGACCTGGCGGTGCTCCCGCTTGGGGGCGGCCGCGAGGAGGCCGCGCTCCCGGCGTACCTGCCGCTCGACACGCTTGCCGTTCTCGTGGACCCGGGGTTGCTCGAGGCGCCTCCCGACGACGCGCCGTCCGCCGTGCCTCTCGTCCGCGCGCTCGCGCCCTTCCAGCGGCTCGACCTGTCGCTGATCGCCGAGGCGCGATCCGGCGGCCAGGGCGTTGCCATGGAGGCGCGCTCCGTCGGCGGATTCCACGGCCAGTTCAAGACTCTCGCCGCCGAGCTCGAGCGCTGGCGCAGCGAGGGCTTTGCCGTGCGTCTCGTGGTCACCGACGAGCCGCAGGCCCAGCGCCTGCGGAAGATCCTTTCGGAGCACGGGCTTCCGGCCTGGCCCGAGGCCCGGCTCTGGAGCGCCGAGGGGCTGGGGGTGCTCGTCGGGGACTGCTCGACCGGGTTCCAGCTCCCGTCCCTCGGGCTCATCGTCCTCACCGAGGAGGAGATCTTCGGCGCCCGCCGCCGCCGGTTGCGCCGGCCGCTGTTCCAGCGGGGCGCGCCCATCGCGTCCTTCACGGACCTCGCGCCCGGCGACCTGGTGGTCCACGAGGCCCACGGGGTCGGCCGCTACCACGGGCTCCGGACCATGTCGGCGGACGGACGCGACGCCGACTTCCTCCTGCTCGAGTACGCCGAGGGCGGGCGGCTCTATTTGCCGGTGGATCGCCTGGACCTGATCTCCAAGTACATGGGCGCCCCCGAGGGCGCCGCCCGACTCGACAGGCTGGGCGGCGGGGCCTGGCAGCGCGTGAAGGAGTCGGTGCGGGCGGCGTTGCGCCAGATGGCCGAGGAGCTGCTCCGGCTCTATGCCGCCCGCTCGGTGGCCGAGCGCAACGCCTTCCCACCCGACACGCCGTGGCAGCGTGAGTTCGATTCGGCGTTCCGGTTCGAGGAGACGCCCGATCAGATGCGCGCCATCGAGGACGTGAGGGCGGACATGGAGAACGCCCGGCCCATGGACCGGCTCGTGGCGGGGGACGTGGGCTACGGCAAGACCGAGGTGGCGCTGCGGGCCGCGTTCAAGGTGGTCGCCGACGGGCGCCAGGTCGCCGTCCTCGTCCCCACGACGGTGCTGGCCCAGCAGCACTTCAACACCTTCACCGACCGCTTCGCCTCCTTCCCGGCACGGGTCGAGCTTCTCTCGCGCTTCCGGAGTCCCAAGGCGCAGAAGGCCGTGCTGGCGGGGCTCACGAGCGGCGCGGTGGACGTGGTCATCGGCACCCACCG
>JACOVB010000332.1 GCA_016177555.1 Candidatus Rokuibacteriota bacterium | reverse complement strand
GTGGACCTCATCATCCCCCGGGGCGGGGAGGAGCTCGTCCGGGTCGTGAACGAGCGCGCGACGGTGCCCGTGCTCAAGCACGACAAGGGCCTGTGCCATGTGTTCGTGGACGAGGGCGCCGATCTCGACATGGCCGTGGCCATCGCCGTCAACGCCAAGGCCCACCGCGTGAGCGTCTGCAACGCCATGGAGACGCTGCTCGTGCACGCGGCGATCGCGCCCCGCTACCTGCCGGTGGTGGCGGCGCGGCTCGGGGAGGCGGGTGTGGAGATACGCGGCGACGAGCGCACGCGAGCCTTCGTGCCGGCGGCCCGAGTGGCCGAGGAGTCCGACTGGGACACGGAGTACCTCGACTCGATCGTCGCCGTGAAGGTGGTCGACAGCCTCGATGAGGCCATGGCGCATATCCGCCGTCACGGCTCGGGGCTCGCGGAAGCCATCGTGACCTCCGACCTCCGCCGAGCGCGCCGCTTCACCCACGAGGTGGACGCGGCGGCCGTGCTCGTCAACGCCTCGACCCGGCTTGTGGACGGATCTCAGTTCGGCATGGGAGCGGAGATGGGTATCTCCACGTCCAGGCTCCACGCGCGGGGCCCGGTGGGCGTTCGCGAGCTCACCACTACGAAGTTCGTCGTGTTCGGCGACGGGCAGACTCGGGAGTAGCCGGGCGTTGCCTCGCGTCGGGGTGTTCGGGGGCACCTTCAACCCCATCCACTTCGGCCACCTGCTCATCGCCGACGAGATCTGCGAGTTCCTCGAGCTGGACCGCATGCTCTTCGTCCCGGCCTCCGTGCCCCCGCATAAGCCCGCCGGGGAGCTGGCCCCGGCCGCCGATCGCTTCGCCATGACCGAGCTCGCGGTGCGCGAGCACCCGCAGTTCGAGGTCTCCGACGTGGAGTTCCGACGGCGCGGCCCGTCCTACACGGTGGATACGCTCCAGGCGCTCGGGCCCCGCGGCGATCTCTGTCTCGTCATCGGGTCGGAGACGTTCCTCGACTTGCTCACCTGGAAGGATCCGCGGACCGTGGCGGAGCTGGCCCGGCTGGTGGTGGTGCCGCGGAGTGGGAAGGCGTTCGATCCCGACGCCCCGGCCTCGCAGAAAGTGCTGCGCGAGCTGGGGCTCGAGGGATTCGTCCGTCCGGAAGCGGCGCCGGGGTGTCCCGAGGCGCCGGTGCTCGTGGAGGCGGCCTCCCTGCCCATCTCGGCCTCGGACCTGAGGCGCCGCGCCTGCGAGGGCCGGAGTCTCGCCTTCCGCATGCCGGCCTCCGTGGCCGCCTACATCCGTGACCACCGACTGTACCGCCAGGAGGGTTGATGGCTTCCACCTCGTCCGAGCACACCGTCCGTCTCGCTGCTCGCGCCGCCCTCGAGAAGAAGGCCGCGGGTGTCGCGGTCCTCGACCTCCAGGGCATCTCCGGTGTCGCCGACTTTTTCCTGGTCTGCAGCGCGCAGTCGAGCATACAGATCGACACCATCGCCGACGCCATCCAGGCGGCGCTCAAGGCGGCTGGAGTGCGGGCGCGCCACCGGGAGGGCACCGCGAAAAGCGGCTGGCTCCTCCTGGACTACGGCGACGTGGTCGTGCACGTCTTCGCCGATGCGACACGCGAGTTCTACGCGCTCGAGCGCCTGTGGGGCGACGCCCCCCTGCTCTCCGTCGAAGGCTCCTGAGCCCGGGGCGGCTTCGCCCGGGTTGCGTTCCTTTGGGAGCCATGGTAGCCTGCGCCACTATCGCGGGACCGCCCGCGGTATTGTCAGGTTTTTCAAGGAGGCGGAGATGAGGAAGGAACGTCTGGCCCATTTCCGGAAGAAGCTGGAGGAGAAGCATCGCCAGCTCGTCGAGGGGGTCGGGAAGACCGTGCTCTACGCCAAGGGTCCCGACGACGACTCCACCAAGGACCTGGGGGACCAGGCCTCGAGCGCGTACAACCGCGAGTTTTTGTTCGAGCTGGGCAACGGCGACCGGCGACTGCTGAAAGAGGTGGTCTCGGCTCTTCAGAAGCTCGACGAGGGCGGGTTCGGGTCCTGCGAGCGGTGCGGGGAAGTCGTCGCCGAGAAGCGGCTCGAGGCCCTGCCCTTTGCCCGCTACTGCATCACCTGTCAGCGGGCGGTCGAGGAAGAAGAACGGACTGCGGCAGGCTAGGACGCGCAGCAAGGCGTCGCTTCCGTGCCGATCCGCCTCGGTCTCGTCCTCCTCCTGCTGTTCGGAGTTCTCGTCGCGTATTGGACCTCGCTCAACACCCCCCGGGTCCATCTCACTCTCGGGCCCGAGTGGGGCTACGACGTCCCCCTCATGGCGCTGGTCCTCGGGGCGTTCCTTCTGGGGGCGGCGCTGGCCATCATCCTCGGCGTCGTGCGCGACCTGAGTCGCGCCTACCGGGACCACGAGACCGCCCGGGACGCCCGGCGGGACGCCACGCTCAGCGATCGCTATCATGAGGGCCTCGATGCCCAGCTCGCGGGGAGGTGGGTCGAGGCGCAGGCCGCCTACGAGGATCTCTTGCGCAGGGAGCCCGGCTACGCCGAGGTCCACACGCGGCTGGCCGAGCTCGCACGGCGGCGCGGGGACGAGCAGGGCGCGCTTGCGCATCAGCTGCAGGCCCTCAGGGCGGATGAGCGACCCGAGACCCTCCTGGCCGCTGCGGAAGCGTATCGCCGGGCTGGCCGGCCCGACGACGCCCTGGAGATCCACCGCGACGTGCTCGCACGCGACCCCGACCACCTGACGGCGCTCCGCGCTCTTCGTGATCTCAGCGTCGAGCTCGGCCGCTGGGCCGACGCCCTTCCCGCCCAGGAGCGGCTGCTCCGTCACGTGGCGGGCGAGGAGCGGCAAGAGGAGCAGACGCGATTGGCGGGCATCCACTACGAGCAGGGACAGTCCCGGCTGGCCGAGGGGGACGTGCCGGCCGCCGTGGTGGAATTCCGCGAGGCTCTTCGGGGCCAGCCCGATTTCCTCCCGGCGCTCCTGGCGCTTGGCGACGCGCACCTCAGGGCGGGGGACTCCGCCCAAGCCCTTCGCGTCTGGGAGCGCGGGCTCGAGCGGCAGCCCGCTCTGCCGCTGCTCGCCCGGGTCGAGCAGCGCTACCGCGCCGACGGCCGCCCCACGAAGATGATTGCCCTGTACCAGCAGGTGGCGGCGCGGGTCCCCGACAATCTTGCGGTGGCGCTCAGTCTCGCGCGCGTGTACTTCGAGCTGTCTATGCTCGATGAGGCGGCCGACCAGTTCCAGAAGATCGAGGTGCGGGCCCCTGACCTGCCCACCATCCATGCCTACCTGGGAGCGGTCTTCGAGCGGCGCGGGCAGGTGCCGGAGGCCTTCGAGGAGTACCGGCGGGCGCTCCGCTCGACGGCGAGCTTCGAGTGGCCACATCGTTGCGGAGCCTGCGGCACCACGAGCGTCCGGTGGGTGGACCGGTGCCCAGCGTGCCGCCAGTGGAACACCCTCAGGCCGTAGCGACTCCCTCCGGCACGCGCGCGGGCTGGCGCGGCTGGATCATCACCGCCGTCGACCTGCTCTTTCCCCCATTCTGCCCCGTGTGCCGGGTCCGGCTCGACGCCGGCCGCCGTGACCCGCTCTGCGGGGCCTGCTGGGAGCACCTGGAGCGTATCCCGCCACCGGTGTGCCGGGTGTGCGGGAGGCCCTTCGGGGTCTTCCCCGAAGGGCCGGGGCGCATGGGTGGACTGCCTGCTGTCCCCCTCTGCGGCCCCTGCCGGGCGCACCCTCCCTCCTACTCGTATGCGCGGGCGGCGGCACGCTACGGGGATGTGGTCCGCGAGGCCATCCTCGCGTTCAAGTTTGGCGGGCGGCGGGCGCTTGCTGCGCCGCTGGGCGACCTGCTGGCCGAGACGGCGGCCGTGCTTCCTGTCCCGGGGGTGGACCTGCTCCTGCCGGTCCCGCTCCATCGCCGGCGGGAGCGTGAGCGCGGCTTCAACCAGTCGCGGTTGCTGGCCCGGCGGGTGGGGACCGCCTGGGGCGTTCCGGTGCGCGCCGACGTGCTCGCCCGTGCCGCGGCCACCTTGCCTCAGACCGATCTGGGCGCGGAGGATCGGCGCGCCAATGTGCGAGGGGCCTTCACGCTCCGGCGGCCTGACGTCGTCGTCGGGCGCCATGTGCTGCTGGTCGACGACATCATGACCACCGGGGCCACCGCAGGCGAATGCGCGGCCCTGCTGAGGGATGCCGGCGCAGCCACCGTCGGGGTGGTGACGGTCGCCCGGGTGGTGTAGCGGGGGCCGGCAGGGCGCAGCCCGCGACCTTGCGCCAGCCCGCCACTGCCCGATATAATGGTGAGCCGGGCAAAAGGCCGAAGTAGTTATCAATCCGTGGGTTATCCCCAGCGAGGAGCGTGCGTATGGCAGTGCGAGTCGCAGTCAACGGGTTCGGGAGGATCGGCCGCGTCTTCTTCCGGGCAGCGCTCGAGAGCAAGGACATCGAGGTGGTGGCGGTCAACGACCTGGCCGACGCCAGGACCCTGGCGCATCTGCTGAAGCACGATTCGGTGCACGGGCCGCTCCGGGCCGAGATGGCGGTGAAGGGCGAGGCGATCCTCGTCGACGGCCGGGAGACCCGGATGTGCTCGGTGAAGGATCCGGCGACCCTGCCGTGGCGGGAGCTGGGCGTGGACATCGTCGTGGAGTCCACGGGGGTGTTCCGGGACAAGGCGACGACGTCGAAGCACCTGCAGGCGGGGGCCAAGAAGGTGGTGATCACGGCGCCGGCCAAGGACCCGGACATCACGGTGGTGCTGGGGGTGAACGAGCAGCGCTACGACCCGGCGCGACACGAGCTTGTGTCCAATGCCTCGTGCACGACGAACTGCCTGGCGACGGTGGCGAAGGTGTTGCTGGACGGCTTCGGGATCAAGCGGGGATTTGCCACCACGGTGCACGCGTACACGAATGACCAGCCCATCCACGACTTTCCGCACAAGGACCTCCGCCGCGCCCGGGCGGGCGCGGTGAGCATCATCCCGACGACGACCGGCGCGGCAACGGCGGTGGGGCTCGTCCTGCCGGAGCTGAAGGGGAAGCTCGACGGGATCTCGATCCGCGTGCCGACGGCGAACGTGTCGGTGGTGGACCTGACGGTGGAGCTGGCGAAGCCGGCCACGGCGGTGGCCATCAACGACGCCTTCCGGTCGGCCGCGGCGGGGCCGCTCCGGGGGATCCTGGACGCGACGGACGAGGAGATGGTGTCGGTGGACTTCAACGGCAACCCGCACTCGTCGATCGTGGACCTGCCCTCGACGGCGGTGATCGACGGCAGCCTCGTGAAGGTGCTCGCGTGGTACGACAACGAGTGGGGGTACTCGTGCCGCGTGCGTGACCTGATCCTCTACATGGCAAGATCGCTGTAGCGTGACCAAGCTCGGCGTCGAGCAGCTCGACCTCGCGGGGCAGCGCGTCTTCCTCCGGGTGGATTTCAATGTTCCCCTGAAGGATGGGCGCGTGAGCGATGACACGCGTATGGTGGCGGCGCTGTCGACGGTGCAGCATTGCCTCAAGGCGGGCGCCGCCGTCGTGCTCGCGTCACATCTCGGCCGGCCCAAGGGCAAGCCGGACCCGGCGTTTTCCCTGCGGCCCGTGGCAGAGCGGCTCGGAGAGCTCCTTGGACTGCCGGTGCCCCTGGCGCCGGACTGCATCGGTCCCGAGACGGAGGCGCTGGCGCGGGCGCTCGGACCGGGGCAGGTCCTGCTCCTCGAGAACCTGCGCTTCCACGCCGAGGAGGAGGCAAACGACGAGGCGTTTGCCCGCGGGCTCGCCGCCCTCGCGGCAGTCTACGTCAACGATGCCTTCGCCGCGGCCCACCGGGCCCACGCCTCGATCGAAGCCATCACGCGCTTCCTCTCGCCCGCGGCCGCGGGCCTGCTCATGAGCCGCGAACTGGCCGCGCTCGGACGCATCTTCGAGCAGCCCCAGCGCCCGGTGATTGCCCTCCTCGGCGGCGCCAAGGTGTCCGACAAGCTCCCCCTGGTCCAGAGCCTGCTCGACCGGGTCGACGGCCTCCTCATCGGCGGCGGCATGGCCTTCACCTTCCTCGCCTCGCTGGGCCACGGGGTCGGCCGGTCGCTGCTGGAGCCGCATCGGATCGAGGCGGCCCGCGCCGCGCTCGACCGCGCACGGGCCCGCGGCGTGAAGGTGCGGCTCCCGGTGGACGTTGTCGCTGCGCGCGGGGTCGACAGCCGGGAGGGCATCCGCACCGTCGGCATCAGGGAGATCCCTGCCGATCTGATGGGGCTCGACATCGGCCCGGCCACGGTTCTCCAGTTCAGCGAAGCGCTGAAGGGAGCGGCCACCGTCGTCTGGAACGGGCCCATGGGGGTGTTCGAGCAAGAACCCTTTGCCGCGGGCACGGTGGAGGTCGGCCGGGCCGTGGTGGGATGCGGGGCAGTCTCGGTGATCGGCGGCGGCGACACCATTGCCGCGGCCCAGGCCGCCGGGGTGGCCGACAAGATCGGGTACATCTCGACGGCCGGCGGTGCGTTCCTCGAGTTCCTGGAGGGCCGCGTGCTGCCGGGCATCGCCGCCCTGAACGACGCTCCATGAGGC
>JACOVB010000349.1 GCA_016177555.1 Candidatus Rokuibacteriota bacterium | reverse complement strand
GGTCAGCTGGGCCGGCGGACTCCGAAGGCCGGGAGCACCTGCTCGGCGAAGGCCTGGAGCGCGTCCCAGTCGTAGGGGCCTTCCCGGAGCGCGATGTTGAGACGCTCGACTCCCGCATCCCGGTAGACCTCCACCATGTCGATCGCCCGGCGGGGCGTCCCGCGGAGGAAGCCCCGCCGGTGCTCCTCGGCCGGCCAGTGCGCGCGGAATACCGCCTCGGCGCGGGCCGCGCCCGCGTGGTCGGCGCCCAGGTAGAAGCCCACGTTGACGCTGCGCATGATGGCGGACGGGTCGCGCTTCTCCTTCTCGCACCAGTCGTCGAGCACGGCGTTCTTCTGCGTCCACGCCGTGGGGTCGAGATAGGGCGCATTCCACCCATCGGCGAAGCGGGCCGCGGCCCGGAGCGTGCGCTTCTCGCCCTGCCCGCCGATCCAGATCCGGACCCGCTTCTGGAGGGGCTTGGGGTTGCAGCGGGCGTTGTCGAGGCGGAAGTGCTCGCCGCGGAAAGTGGACACCGGTTGGTCAAAGAGCAGGCGGAGGATCTGCACCGCCTCCTCGAGCTGGTCCTCGCGCATCCCGATGGACTCGAAGGGGATGCCGTAGCCGCGGTACTCGGCCGCGTGCCAGCCGGCGCCGATGCCGCACTCCACGCGTCCGCCGGAGAGGTGATCGATGGTGCAGAGGGCCTTGGCGAGGAGGCCGGGGTTGCGGTAGTTGACGCAGAACACGAGGCAGCCGACGCGCACGCGCGTCGTGTCCATGGCCACGGCCGACATGGTGCTCACGGCCTCGAAGCAGTCGCCGTCGCCGCCCTGGGGCGGGGACTCCTGGAAGTGGTCGGAGGCCGAGAACCAGTCGAAGCCCGAGGCATCGGCCCAGCGCCAGAGGCGACGCAGCTCGTCGAGGGGGCCACCGAGGTGTCCCACGTGAACGCCGAAGGTCATGGGCATCGTGTTCCCTCCGCTGCCAACCGGGAGATGCCGAGCGCGCTCATCGCGTCGTCAGCGTGAGCCCTCCGTCCACCACGAGCGTCTGGCCCGTGACCCAGCGCGCCTCGTCGCTGGCCAGATAGACCGCGGCCCACCCCACATCCCACCCGGAGCCCTCGGTGCCGAGCGGGCTTGCCCGGCGGCGCCGCTCGCGCATCTCGGGGCCGAGGCTTTCCACCATCGGCGTCCAGACCTGGCCGGGCGCGATGGCGTTGACGCGGATGCCCTTGGGCCCGAGCTGGGCCGCCGTGCTCCGGACGAAGCCGATGACGCCGGCCTTGGCCGCGGCGTAGGCCGTGCGTCCGTGGCCGCGAAGGGCGGCCACCGATGACACGCAGACCACGGCGCCGCGCCCGCGCTCGATCATGGGCGGGACCGCCGCCTGGGTGGCCAGCAACATGGACTTGAGATCCACGGCCATCACGCGGTCCCACTCCTCCTCGGAGGTCTCGAGGAGGTCCTTCCGCGACTCCATGCCGACATTGTTGTGGAGGATGTCCAGCGCCCCGTACCGCTCGAGGGCCGCCGCCACCATGCGGCGGCAGTCCGCGGCGCGGGTCACGTCTGCCGCGAAGGCGACCGCCTCGCCGGCTTCCGCGAAGATGAGGCCCACCGTCTCGTCGGCGCGCGCCGCGTCCAGGTCCACGCAGAGGACGCGCGCGCCCTCGCGGGCGAAGAGGATCGCCGCGGCCTTGCCGTTGCCGATCCCGGGGCCCCTGGAGCCCGCCCCCGTGACGATGGCGACCTTGTCCGCGAGCCTGCCGCTCATGCCGGGACTCCCACGGTCAGCGCTTGAAGCTCCCGTCGATGCGGACGTCGATGAGATACGGCCCGCCGAGGGCGAGCCCGCGCGCCAGCGCCGCGCCGATGTCGGGTGTCTTCTCCACCGCCTCGCCGGGCACGCCGAGGGATCGGGCCAGCCCCACGAAGTCGATGGCCGGGTTCACGAGATCCATGGCGATGTAGCGGTCGTCCTGCGCCGCGAAACCCTTGAGGGCCAGGGTCCGCTGCTTGAGGATGCGGTACGAGGCATTGTTGCAGATCACGAAGACGACCGCGATGCCGTCGTGGGCGGCGGTCCAGAGCGACTGGATCGTGTACAGGGCGCTGCCGTCGCCGATGAGCGCCACCACGGGGCGTGCCGGCTGGGCGAGCCTGATCCCGAGGGCGGCCGGCAACCCCCAGCCGATGCCGCCGCCGCGGAGTCCAAAGAAGGACTTCGGGTCGCTGCAGCGCAGCAGGCTCCGCAGGCCGATGCCCGACGAGATGGTCTCGTCCACTATGATGACGTCCTCCGGCACGGCGTCGGCCACGGCCGCCATCAGCGCCAGCGGTGTGATCGGGTCGCGGCCGGCCTCGGCCTGCGCGCGCGCGCGGAACCTGTCGATCTCGGCGCGCTGCGCCCGGCGCTGCTCCTCGATGCGGGCCTGCGCGTCCTTCCGGGCCGCGGGAGAGAGCCGCCGGCGGAGCGCCTCGGCCAGATCCGGGAGCGTGGCCTTGGGCTCGCCGAGGATGGCGACGCGGGCCGGGTAGTTCTTGCCGATCTCCCACGGGTCGGTGTCGAGGTGGATCACCGGCAACCCCTCGGGCATGGGCTCCACGTCCGGCGGCAGGGAAAGCGTGAACAGATCTCCGCCCACGGTGAAGACCAGGTCGTGCTGCATCAGGAGGGTGCGGATGGGGACGCCCAGCCGCGGGAAGGCCCCGCGGTAGAGCGGGTGCGTGAAGGGGAAGGAGCAGGTCGAGGGCACGCACTCCGCGTAGACCGGCGCGCCCAGCAGCTCGGCCACCTCCGCCATCTCGACCAGGGCATCCCCATGGGCCACGGCGTCGCCCGAGATGAGGATCGGGCGCATCGCCGCCACCAGGAGGTCGGCGGCGGCCTCCACCGCGGCGGCATCGCCGCGGATGCGCGGCGCGATGCGCGTGGGCGCCAGCAAATCGATCTCCCGCTCGGCGTTGAGCACATCCACCGGGATGGAGAGGAAGACGGGGCCCGCGGGATGGGCGAACGCGGTCTTCGCGGCGCGCCGCACGGCTCGCGGGAGATCCTCGAGGCGCGTGATCTGGTGGGACCACTTCACGTACGGGCGGGCCACCGGGGGCAGATCAGACCAGAGGATGGGCTCGGTCAGATTCATCGCCTGGTCGTGCTGCCCCGCGGTGAGGAGCAGCGGCGAGCTCGCCTTGAGCGCATCGTAGAGCATCCCCATGGCGTTGCCGAGCCCCGGGGAGGTGTGCACGTTGACCACCGCGAGGCGGCTGCCCGCCTGCGCATACCCGTCCGCCATGGCGACGGCCACGGACTCCTGGAGCGCCAGGATGTAGCGGATGCGCGACTCGCGCGCGAGGCCGTCCATGAGCGGCAGCTCCGTCGTGCCGGGGTTGCCGAACATGCACTCGACGCCTTCCTGGACGAGAATCTCCAGGAACGCCTGCTTGCCGGAGAGAAATGGCATTGTCGCTCCTCACCTGGGCTGGGGGTCGCTCAGTCGCGCGGTGTCAGCCGATGGTCACAGGAGGCGATGATACAGCCCCTTCCTTGACTCCGCCAGAGGCGGACGATACGCTTCTGGCGCGATGCCGGCGCCCCGCCCGCTCCCGTTCCTCTCGGCCTGCCGCCGCGAGCCCACGCCGTACACCCCGGTGTGGCTCATGCGCCAGGCGGGACGCTACATGCCCGAGTACCGCGCCATGCGCGCGAGGCACGGCTTCCTCGAGCTGTGCAAGACGCCGGAGGCGGCCGCCGAGGTCACGCTGCAGCCCGTGAAACGCCTCGGGGTGGACGCGGCCATCCTCTTCGCGGACATCCTGCTCGTGCTCGAGCCGCTCGGTGTGGGGCTCGAGTACACGCGCGGGGACGGGCCGCGCATTCACCGCCCCGTGCGCAGCGCGGGGGACGTGGAGCGGCTCAAGCCCGTGGAGGTCCAGCAGGCGGTGCCCTTCGTGTTCGAGACCGTGCGGCTCGCGCGTCGCGCGCTCGGCGATCGGCTGCCGCTCATCGGCTTCGCGGGCGCGCCCTTCACGCTCGCCTCGTACCTCATCGAGGGCGGCGCCTCGCGCGAGTTCCTCCACACCAAGCGCTTCATGCGGCAGGAGCGCTCCGCCTGGCACGCCCTCATGGGCCGCCTCGCGGCCGTCACAGCCGACTACCTCAACGGCCAGGTCGC
>JACOVB010000062.1 GCA_016177555.1 Candidatus Rokuibacteriota bacterium | reverse complement strand
GATCCCTCCGGCATCGTCTTCGAGGGCACCTTCGACGAGGTCAACCGCTTCTTCTACGAGAACGAGTGGAGCGACGGCCTGCCCGTGGTTCCCCCCACGGGGGAGCGAGTGAAGGAGTTTCTCAGGTTCACCGACGACGCGCCGGCGGAGGAGCTCGGCGTGCTCCCGCCGGACCGGCGCAGCGCCACCGTCTGGGCCGTGGCGGTGAACGGGGTGATGGCGGGCTGCCGGCCCGAGTACATGCCCATCCTGGTCGCGCTCGTCGAGGCCATGGCGGACCCCCGCTACGGCGTCGAGCACAGCGGCAACACGCCCGGGGCGGAGACGCTCATCGTCCTCAATGGGCCGCTCATCAAGCAGCTCGGCTTCAACTACGAGCAGGGCGCCCTGCGCGACGGCTTCCAGGCCAACACGAGCATCGGGCGCTTCTGGCGGCTGTGCCTGCGCAACCTGGCGGGGTTCCTCCCGCACAAGACCGACAAGGGTACGTTCGGGAACACCTGGCGCGTCGTGCTGGCCGAGAACGAGGACGCGCTCCGCCGCATCCGGTGGACCACCATCGCGGAGGACCAGGGGATGGCGGCCGGCAACGCCGTGACGATCTCGCGCTATACGGGCGGCGGCGTCATCGCCTCGGTGTTCGGGAGCAGCCCCGAGCGGATCGTTCCGTACCTGGCCGACGCCCTGGTCCGGCAGATCGGCTGGGAGCTGATCTTCACCGTCGGACTCGCCACCGGCACGCAGAAACCCCTCTTGATCCTGAGCCCCATCCTCGCCGAGACCCTGGCCAGGGGGGGCCTCTCGAAGGGTGACCTCAGGGCGCGGTTGTTTGCCGAGGCGCGCCTCCCCGCCTGGAAGTTCGAGCGCTACATCGGGGAGTGGACGAACCTGCTGCCTGGCGAGCGGTCTCTGGCCGCGCTGGCCCGGGCGGGCAAGGCACCGGCGGTATTCGGCGAGTCGGAGGAGCCGAACCGCCTCGTCCCCGTGGTGTGCCAGCCCGACGACATCATGATCGGCGTCAGCGGCGACTCCCTGCGGACCAATGCCTACTGCTTCGTCCACAACGGCATGCTCGGCTACCCGACCACCAGGCCGGTGCGGCTCCCCCGCGCCTGGCCAGAGCTGCTCGGGGCGGCGCGAGCGCGGTAGCCCGGCGCGCAGCATCGTGGGGCATTGGGGGTGAAGCCTGGGATGCGGCGAAGGCCAACGGCGCCATGGCGGTGAGGACGACGGCACCGGTAGGGAGTTCCCCTGGCGGTGTCAGCCCCTACGGGGCCCACGACATGGCGGGGAACGTGTGGGAGTGGGTGAGCGACTGGTTCGCGAAGCACCCGTACCGGCGCTCTTCGGAGCGTAACCCGCGTGGTCCTGAAACCGGCGACCGTCGCGTCGTGCGTGGCGGGGCGTGGAACAGCTACCCGGTCTCCCTGCGCTCGGCGTTCCGCGACAGCAACCCGCCGGACGACCGGAGCACCTTCCTCGGTTTCCGCTGCGCGAGGGGGACTGCCTCGGCTCTTGACTCCGACACCCGGGGGATCCGTCGCCGCGAGGTGAGGGGCGTCGTGCGGCCCGAGGCCGATCGGCTCAAGGATCACACCCGGCACCTCCATTTCCCCGCCTTCTATGCCGACGCTGCATGAGCCCGCGGCAGAACGTGCGCGCAAGAAGCAGAGCAGCAACGGAGGAGGAATCGACGCCCGCTTCCTTCGCTCGGGGTCGGGCGGCGGCAGACAGCCGGTGCTCGTGCGCCATCACGCGGATCCTGGCGGGTTCCTGCTACGAAAGGTTGTTGCCGGGCGGAAAGCCACCGAACGCCGCGGCTTCCGCTGAGATGCCACCCGGCGCGATACATCCGGCAGGAGGATTGACGATGCCCCGGCCGGTGATGCGCCTCGTCCTCGCTTCCGTGCTCGGGTTGCTCACGATCGGTCGTGTGGTTCCTTGCGCCGTCGCGGGCATGCAGGAGGGCCTGGCGGCAGACGCAACCGGCGACTACGCCCGTGCGTTGCGCGAGTTCCGGCCGTTGGCCGAAGGAGGCGACGAGATGGCACAATCGCTGCTCGCAGAGATGTACGCCAGGGGCCAGGGCGTGCCCAGGGACTATGCCGAGGCGGCGAAGTGGTGGCGCCTCGCCGCCGAACAGGGCCGCGCCACGGCCCAGGTCAACCTCGGTCAGTTGTACGACGTCGGCCTCGGTGTGCCCCGGGACCACGCCGAGGCCGTGAAGTGGTACCGCCGTGCGGCCGAACAGGGCAACTCCGGCGCCCGGTACAACCTCGGCGTCAGCCACACCAAGGGCGAGGGCGTGCCCCGGGACCACGCCGAGGCGGTGAAGTGGTACCGCCGTGCCGCGGAGCAGGGCCTCCACGAAGCGCAGGTCAATCTCGGCGCGCTGTACGCCGAGGGTCGGGGGTACGCCGCAGGACTACGTTCGCGCCCACATGTGGTTCAGCCTCGCGGCCGCACATCAGCAACCAGGCGAGAAACGGGATCGGGCGGTCAGGAACCGCGACCGCCTCGCGCAGAAGATGACGTCGGAACAGATCGCCGAAGCGCAACGTCTCGCGCGCGAGTGGAAGCCGAGGCGGGAGACGCCACCCCAATGACGCTTCATCTGGCCAACGACCGCGGGATCCATCGCGCGAAGGGTCTTGCCGTGGCCAGCGCTCCTCCTCGCCATAGTCCGCGCGCGCGTAGGACGGCTGCTGGCCCGGCGCCCAGTACCTCACAGCGCGGAGAAAATGCGGAGCTGTGCTGTGGAGGCTCAGGTTTCAGGAGGACAGGAGGGGCAGGGCACGTGTGAGGCCAACCGCGCGGTCCCGGGGGACCAGGGTCTCGGCAGGCTCGCGCCCCCGGACGCTTAGCGCCGGCCGGCGGGAGGATCCGAGGCCATGAGAGCGCATCGGTGTGGTGTCGGTCTGGTGTGCTTGCCCCTCCTCGTTGGCTGCGCCATGGGGGGCAACTACTCTCACTCGCTCAAGACGTCTGCAGACCTACAGCCGGACCTGGAGGACTGTAACAAGGCGGCTCGCTGGGCCATGGATCGAGGCCATATCCCTTCCGGGACCTTCGCCGACTATCTGCGATATGTAGATTGGTGCCTTCTCGGGAAACACGGGTGGCGCAAGATCGAGGGCCCCGGCAAGGGAGACGCACTGGCAATCTCCTTGATCGAGGCCGCGAAGAAAGGCGATGAGAGCGGGGTGAGCCATTGGATTGCCCAGGGTGCGGATGTGAATCGGGCCTCGCCTTGGGATTATGAGAAGGCCAAAGGTGAGACGGCGCTATATGCAGCCGCACAGAGAGGACGCGCCTGGATTGTGAGGGTGTTGCTCTTCAAGGGGGCAAACCCGGACGTGCAAGGGGCTCCGGAAAGCGCTTCCCCTGGTTGGACCCCGTTGATGATCGCAGCCGCGGAGCGGCACGCCGAAACGGTCGCCGTCTTGCTGGCCGCTGGCGCCGGTGTGAACTAGCGAAACAGGTTCGGCCGAACCGCGCTCATGTTCGCTGCGCTGTATGGGGACGCTCAGATCGTGAAGGCCCTGCTGGACCGCGGGGCTGACGTCAACGTGGTCCCGGGCGACGACACCAGCCGACCGGCCCTGGCCGCAGCCGCAATGAACGGGCATGTCGAGGTGGTCCGGCTCCTCCTCGACAAGGGCGCAGATACCTCGATCAGAGATCGAGAGGGAAGAACGGCGCTCGGGTGGGCAAGGAGAGGGGGATTCACTGCCGTGTCGGACCTCCTCGAATCGAGGGGTGCCACGGAATGACGTGTGCTCAGGCGGCCGGCTACGCGTCCTGCTCGAGCGCCTCGCGGATCTTCTCGGGCGGGACGGCGATGTGCACGCCGGCCCGCTCTTCCTGCAGCACCATGGCCACACGCGAGTCGCGGTGGCCCCAGCCGCGGTCGAGCGCCTCGGTCATCTTCTCGAGCACGAGGGTGGCCAGGCGCATGGGCACCCCGAGCTCCCGCCCCAGGGCCGTCGCCAGGGACACGTCCTTGTGCGCCAGCGTGAGGGTGAACGCCGGGGGGTCGAAGGTGCCCGGCAGGAACTGGTCCACGAGGCGGTCGAAGGTGCGCTGGCGGCCGCCCGCCCCCTGCCGCACCGCCTTCCAGAGGACGAGCGGGTCCACGCCGGCCTTGACGCCCAGCGTGAAGACCTCGGCCAGCGCCGTCTGGATCGCGTAGCCGGAGCAGTTGTGGACGAGCTTGGCCACCGAGCCGGCGCCGATGGGGCCCACGTAGTACGGCCGGTCGCCGATGGCGTCGAGGATGGGCTTGTGCCGATCGTAGACCTCGCGGTCGCCGCCCACCCAGAGCGCCAGCTTGCGCGTCCGGGCGCCCCTGGGTCCGCCGCTCACCGGCGCGTCGAGCACGGCCACGCCCCTGTCCGCGACGAGCTCCGGAAGGGATTGAAAGGCTAGGGATGAGCGAGGCCGAGTGCGAACATCAGCGCTCGTTCCACCGCGGCGAGCTTCTCGGGAGACAGTGGTCCGATGGCTCGCGTCAGTGTCCGCCGGGGGATGGTCGTGATCGTGTCCAGGTTCACGACGCACGCCTTGGGCAGACCCTCGGCGGGTCCGAGCGAGACTTCGGTGGGAATGCGGCGAACACGCGTGGTGACCGGTGCCACGGTCACGAGCTCGCGGATGGCGTAGGCTTCATTGCGCGAGAGAAGGACAACCGGACGCAGGCCGGCCGGTGCAGGCAAATCAGCCCACCAGACCTCGCCGCACCGCATCTACCAGTCTTCGATCGAGAGCAGGCGAACGGCGGCCGCTTCTGCAGCCTTGATCTCGCGTCGGCCCTCCGGCTTGCGCCGGTAGCCCGCTTCGTACTCCCGCACCAGGGCGGCTTGTGCCTGGGAGTCGAGCCAGTGGCGGAGCGCATCCTGCATCACGCTGCTGCGGCTCCTGCCGCTGGCCTTCCGGGCCCGTTCGACCGCCTGATACAGCGCGGCGGGAATACTGACCGCTACCTTCCTCGCGGGCTTCGCCATCGCGTCACCTCATGGTCCCGGTATTGCCGCAGTATAACTTCGGTCATACTGCCAGGCAAGCCGTGGGACGGCAGCTCGCCGCCCACGCCGCTCTCTCGGGACGCGCCGGTCAGCGGGGGGCGACGGTGAAGCCCTCCTGGGCGAAATGCTCGTCGAGGGCGATCGCGTGCCCGATGCGCTCGCGTCGCATCAGGACGAAGCTCGTGCAGTCGGTGAAGCTGTAGGACTTGTCGGGGCGTCGCTCGAAGAGGGCCCAGGGCGCCCGTTCGTCCACGGGCGTCACGCGGAGCCATTCGACAATGGCCGGATCGAGGAGGGTCCTCCCGACCGCGACGGCTCGGCGATGCCCGAGGCGGGCCTGGGTGAGTGTCACGGTCTCGTCGAACACGTAGGTCGAGGGGACCAGACAGTCCGGGGCCTCGGGGGAGGCGTGCTAGCATGGCCGCCGTGGACGCTCTCTGGGTGCTGATCCCGACGGGCCAGCGCGCCTCCGGCGAGTGGATCGATGACACGCTGAGCGAGCGCGTCCGGGAGCAAGGCCTCCTCACCCGGACCCCGCTCGTCGGCCAGTTCCCGCGGCACCGCGTCGAAGTCGTCCGCGATGCCGACCCCGTCGCCGCGGTGAACGCTCGCTTCGCCGCCCGCGGCTGGACGGACGGGCTGCCCATCATTCCCCCCACGGTGGGCCGGATCGACGAGATGCTGGGCTGGAGCCACCACCCCCGCCACGCCGCTCTCGGCGAGGTCGAGCCGCTCCGCGGGCTCGCCACCGTCGAGAAGGTCGCGGCCAACGCCGTCATGGCAGGCTGCCGACCCGAGTACTTTCCCGTCGTCCTGGCCGCCGTGGAGGGGATCCTCGATCCCGCGTTCAACCTGCGCGGCGTCCAGACGACGGATGAGAACGTCGCCCCCTTGCTGTTGGTCAACGGGCCCGTTGGGCGGGCCCTGGGAATCAACGCCGGCGCCGGTGCCCTCGGGCCCGGCTGGCGGGCCAACGCGACTATCGGGCGGGCGGTCCGGCTCGTCATGAACAACCTCGGTGGGGGCTGGCCGGGCGCCGTGTCCCTCGCGGGGCTCGGCCAGCCTGCGCGCTACACGCTGTGCCTCGCCGAGCGGGACGACAGTCCCTGGCCGGGACTCCACCGCGAGCTGGGCTTCGGGCCGGAACGGAGCACGGTGACAGTGTTGCGAAGCGAGACCGTCATCAACGTCACCGGCGGGCTGGTGGAGCTCGCGAGCGTGATGGGCTCGGCCGCCTCGCTTTTCACCATGCTCCACAACGGGAAGGTCGCCGTCGTGCTGGCGCCCTTCGTGGCCCAACGGCTGGCCCGCGAGGGGTGGAGCAAGGACGACGTGCGGCGGGAGCTGCACGAGCGGGGGCGACTGCCGGCCGAGACGTGGCGCCATTCGTGGCTCCACGCCACCGTCCGCGACTCCGACTGGCCCGCCTGGGTGCGGGCGGCTGCGGACGGCGGATCGATCCCGGCGCTGCGTGAGCCGGCCGACATCACCGTCGTGGTGGCCGGGGCGGACCTCGAGATCCCGCAGAACGCCTACTTCCCGTCCTGGGGCCACCCGCCCTGTCGCATCACCCGGGAGGTGGCGCTGCCGTACGACTGGGCGGCGCGGCTGGCCGAACCCGCACGCTAGCTTCACCTCTCCGCGGTTCGAGCGGCGCGCCCAGGCCGAGGGTCCGGAGCGCGGCCTCCAGGGCCGCCTGGTTGCTCGTCACCACCGGGATGCCGAGCGAGCGCTGGAGCCCTTCCCGCACATCGTAGGCGCGGAAGGTGCAGCACGCGATGAAGAGGGCCTCGGCCGGGGCGCCGCCGAGGCGCCGGACGGCGAACTCCTGGATTTCCTCTGGCGCGACGCCGGCGATGGCGAGGCTGTCGATG
>JACOVB010000321.1 GCA_016177555.1 Candidatus Rokuibacteriota bacterium | reverse complement strand
TCGTTGAGTCGCGTGCCGAGCGCCGCGGCACGCTCCCAGAGCCGCTCGCGCTCCATGATCGCCACGTTCGCGAGCCCCACGGCGCAGCAGGTCGGGTGCCCCGAGTAGGTGTAGGCGTGCATCCAGCGGTCATCGGGCTTGACCGAGTCCATGGTCTCCTTGATGGCCTTGGAGACCATGATGCCGCCCAGCGGGAGATAGCCGGAGGACACGCCCTTGGCGAAGGAGAGGATGTCGGGCTGCACGTTCCAGTGCTCCAGCGCGAACCAGCGGCCCGTGCGGCAGAACCCCGTGATCACCTCGTCGGCGATGAAGAGCACGTTGTGGCGGTCGCAGACCTGGCGGACCAGCGGGAAGTAGTCGTCAGTGGGGTAGAGGACGCCGCCGCCGCCGTGGATCGGCTCGGCGATGAAGGCGGCCACCGTGTCGGCGCCCTCGCGGAGGATGGCCTCCTCCAGAAGCCGCGCGGCGGTTTGCCCCGCGGTCTCCCCGGGCCGCGCCCCTTCCTGGCGGTACGGGTAGCAGGTGGGGATGTGGAGGAAGTTCGGCACCCGCGGCTCGAACATCTTCCAGTAGGCCGCCATGCCCGTGGCGCTCATGGCCTGCAGCGTGACGCCGTGGTAGGAGAGCGTGCGGGCGATGATCTTGACCTTGTCGGGCTTGCCCTGCGCCTTCCAGTAGAAGCGCGCCGTCTTGAAGGCGGACTCGTTGGACTCGGCGCCGCCCGAGGTGAAGAACACGGCCTGCAGATTCGAGTAGGCGAGCGAGATGAGCTTGGAGGCGAGCTGGATGGCGGGCACGTTGGAGGAGCCGCTGTAGCCCGAGTAGTAGGCGAGCTCGCTCATCTGCGCGGCGGCCGCCCGGGCCAGCTCTTCCCGGCCATGGCCCACGTTGACGTTCCACAGCCCCGCCAGGCCGTCGATGTACTCGCGCCCCTGGATGTCGGTGAGCACGGCGCCCCGGCCGCGCACGTAGATCATCGGCTCCAGGTGGTCGCTCGGATGATGCAGCGGGTGGATGAGGTGGTCCTGGTCTTCCTTGACGAGCACGGCGGGGTCAAGCGTCATCGGTGGCCTCCTGGAGTCTGCGCCTCTGGTGATAGGTGAAGAGGAGATCAGCGGCCAGCGGAGGGAGCGTCCGGCTTCGACTCGGGGGCTCGCGGCTCCTCACGGGAGCAGGAGGCGGGCGCCGCTCAGGTGGAGACGCCGAAGCGCGGCAGCACCCAGCGCATCACCGCGAAGTAGACGACAAAGAGCCCGAGAAAGACCCACCCTTCGGTGCTCATCTACGCTTCCGCCTGGCCGCCGTTCACGGCCTCGAGGACCTTGCTCAGGAACTGCGGCTCCGGCAGCGCCCCCTCGAACTGGACACGATCGTTGATGACGATCTTCGGTACCGCCATGACGCGGTAGCGCTGGGACAGCTCCGGAAACTCGGTGGCCTCGATGCACTCCGCCGTGATCCTCGGGGAGGCCACCGCCATGTGCTGAGCCAGGCGCACGGCCCGGGGGCAATGCGGTCAGGTGGGCGTCGTGAACACCTTGATCGTGACGTCCGACTGCAGGCCCGCGAGCGCCGTCTGCGTCGCCTCGCTGAGCCCGGGGGTGGCCGACGAGGCGACCAGGATCGAGTCGATGAGGTTGGCGAACTCGTAGCCGCCCGGAAGGCCGAGGAAGCGAATGCCGTAGTCCTCGGCGCCCTCCACGACCACCGCCGGCGACACGTCCACGCGATAGGCCGCGGCTCGCTCCTTGTCGATGAAGGGATTGAGGATCTCCACCGACAGCTTGTCGGAGAGCGCCGTCACTTGCTTCACGAGGGCCACGGTCTGGCCATTGGTCTCCGGCCCCAGCTCGGAGGCGAACACCGTCAGCTTCACCGGCCCCGTCAACTTCCCAAACTCGCTCCGGACGGCCTGCTCGTCTTGCGCGGAGAGGAATGCCATGACCGAAGTATACCTTGCGGCGCGTCACTTGGCGACCGCCGGCCCACCAGGCGGTCCGGACGGCGCGCCCCGGACGATCTCGAGCGTGCGGCGGTAGCCCGAGGCGTCGATGCGCGCGGCGATGAGGGCGGGCCCTGCCCCGCGCTGTGCCGCCACCAGCGCGGCCTGGAGCTCCGCCTCGGTCCGGGCCACCCACGCCTGGATGCCGAAGGCGCGCGCCAGCGCCGGGAAGTCGGGGCCGGTGTACTCCATGGAGGTGCCGGCATGGCCCCGCTGCTCCTGCTTGACCTGGATCAGTGACAGCGCCGCGTCGTCGAAGACCACGATCAGGATGGGCAGGCCGAGCCGCGCCGCCGTCTCGAGCTCGGCGGCCACCATCATGAGCCCGCCGTCGCCGGTGAAGCAGATCACCCGGCGTCCCGGATGGACCAGCGCGGCCGCGATGGCCGCGGGAAGCGCGAAGCCCATGGTCGCGAGCCCGTTGGAGATGAGGCAACCGCCCGGCTCGACCGCGTGCCAGTAGGCGGTGACCGGGAACATGTGCGCTCCCGCGTCCACCGTGGCGATGGCGCCGAGGGGCGTGAGGTCCCGCGCGATCTGCGCCACGCGGTGAGGCGCCAGCCCCGGCACGGGCACCTCGAGCGCGGCGAGGCGCTCGCGCTTCATGCGGTCCACCCACCCCACGTCCCAGTCGGCCGCGGCGGCCCCCGCGAGCCGAGGCGCCAGCGCCTCGAGGATGCCGCCGAGGTCTCCGGCGACCTCGACCGCCGGGGTGAAGTAGGCGCCGCCGCCCGGCCCGAGAAGTGCTGGGTTCGTCGAGGGGCAGCGCGCGAGGCTCAGCACCGGGTTGCCATAGGCCCAGGCCCGCGGGATCAGCTCCACCGGGTCGAGGCCGAAGGCGATGATCAGGTCGGCGCGGCTCACCACGGGCTCCTCGAGCACGCCGCCGGTGAACACGCCCAGCGCCAGCGGATGCGGCTCGGGAATCGCTCCCTTGGCCTTGTACGTCGTCAGGACGGGCGCCGGCAAGGCCTCGGCGAAGGCGCGCAGCCACTTGCTGTCCTCGAGCCGGCACCCGAGCCCGGCCACGATGAGCGGCCGGCGCGCGGCGCGGATCAGCGCGGCCGCGCGATCGAGCAGGCCGTCATCCGGCACGGGAAGCGGCGGCGCCACCGCGTCGAGCGGCCCGGGGGCGCACTCCTGGGCCGCGACGTCGGCGGGAAGGTCCAGGTGCACGGGTCCGCGCGGCTCCCGGAGCGCGAGCCGGAGCGCCCGAACTATCTCTAAGCTCGCGGAGCTGGCGCCCAGAGCCGAGCTGCCCTTCACGATCGGTCCCAGGTGCCCCCGATGGTCCACCGCCTGATGGGTCGTGAAGCGGAGGGCCGCCGCCGGATGCCGGTCGGTGAGGAGGAGCATGGGCGCCCGATCGAGGAACGCGTAGGCCAGGCCGGTGGCGCTGGCCGTGGCGCCTGGGCCGAGCGTGGCGAGCGCGGCCCCCGGGCTGCCGGTCAGCTCGCCCGTCACGGCCGCCATGATGCAGGCCGCCGACTCCTGGTGGCAGAGGACGAAGGGCAGCCCCTGAGCGCGCGCGGCCTCCAGCAGATCGAGGTTGGAGCCACCGCCCGGGACGCCGAAGAGACGCGGCACGCCGGCCCCGCGCAGGGCCTGGACCACACGATCGGCGACGGTGGGCATCAGCGGCGGGCGGGCAGGATCACGGTAGCGCTGCCGGGAACGGTGACGCCCTTCTCGGCGCTCTCGATCCACACCTCGATCTCGATATGGCCGTCGGGCCCCTTCTGCTTCACCCGGCCGCGGGCGCTGATGGTCTCGCCCAGCAGGTTGGGCGTCCGCATCTGGAATCCAAGCCGCTTCACGAAGCCGTCGGCCCCGATCCAGTCGGTGAGGACGCGGCAGAGGCAGCCGCGGATGAAGCTGGTGTTGATGAAGATGTCAGGATGCCCCGCGCTCCGGGCGAAGGCCTGGTCGTGGTGAATCGGGTAGAAGTCCTGGGTGCCGGAGACCTGGAGCACCATCCGGGTCATGGTGAGCTCGAGGGAGAAGCCGTCGAGCTCCTCCCCTTCGGCGACGTCCTCCCAGTACCGCTGCGGCATGGCGCTCATGATCGGCTCACCCCCGTGGCGATCTCCTCGGGCGTCCGGTGGACGAGGATCTGGTTGGTCCGTCGAGCCACCACCTGCTCGCGCTCGTTGACGATGGTGGTCTCGGTGCGGATCCAGACCGACAGCGGGTCCAGACGCGTGGAGCGCTGGTGGATGG
>JACOVB010000320.1 GCA_016177555.1 Candidatus Rokuibacteriota bacterium | reverse complement strand
GCAGGGGCCGGTGGAGGAGGTCTACGCGGGGACCTTCTCCCGCGACTTCATGGACGCGCTGCGGCGCGCGGGCTAGAGGCCCGAGTGCTCGGCCTGCTCGAGGGCGGCGCGCGCCAGGGCCTCGACCCGGGGGGCCATGAGGCCGAAGCGCTCGTCGCGCGTCTGGCCGCGCTTCCAGCGGATGTAGATCTGCTGGACGACCACCGCGGTCTTGTAGCGCGCGAAGACCTCGTAGAAGGCGATCCGCGACACGTCGCGTCCGGTGCGGGCCGCGTAGCGCTCGACGATCTGGTCGCGCGTGTAGAAGCCCGGCAGCTCCGAGATCTCGCGCGGCTGGCCGCCGCGCACGTCCGGGTCGCCCTCGGAGGTCCAGTAGGCCAGCAGTGTGCCGAGATCGGCCAGCGGATCGCCGGTCGTGCACAGCTCCCAGTCGAGCACGGTCTCGACGCGCGCGGGGTCGCGGGCATCGAACATCACGTTGTCGAGCTTGAGATCGCTGTGGACGAGCGTCGCGTCCCGCAGTGGGGGGACGCGCTCGCCCAGCCAGGCGGCCAGCGCCGCGATGGCGGGGACCTCGCGGTCGCGCGCGCGCTCCCAGCGCTCGGCCCATCCCGTCACCTGGCGCTGCATGAATCCCTCGGGGAGGCCGAGGTCTCCCAGCCCGATGGTCCGGAAGGCCACGGCGTGGAGGGCGACCATCACGTCCACCAGGGCCTCGCTCAGCGTGCGGCGCACGGCCAGGTTGTCCGCCCACGCGGGCGGCAGCTCGCGCCGGATCACCACGCCCCGGCGCCGCTCCATCACGTAGAAGGACGCGCCGATCACGCCGGCGTCCTCGCAGAGCAGGAAGGGGCGGGGGGCCGGAGGGAAGACGGGCCAGAGCGCATCGAGCACCCGGTGCTCGCGCGTCATGTCATGGGCCTTCGGGACCAGCGGGCCGAGCGGAGGGCGCCGCATCACGTACTCGTCGCCGCCGTAGCGGAGGAGATAGGTCAGATTCGAGTGGCCGGCGGGGAACTGGGCGATCTCGAGCGGGCCCTCGGCGCGGGGCAGCCGGGGACGCACGTACGCATCGAGGGCGGCCACGTCGAACCCCTCGTCGGGCCTGACGGGTGCCGTGTCCGGCGGCATGCCCGCGACGGGGTCGCGCCCGCCGGTCACGGATGCGCGAGGGCGGGAGCCGCCGGGCGCCCCAGGTCGGCCAGCGTCTCCGAGAGCGCCCGCCCGCCGGCGCCACCCGCCAGGGCCGCGAGCGCAGTCAGCCAGGCTACACTGCGCCCCCGGTGCGCGCAATTTTCGGCCGTCCAGCGCGCGGGTCTCACCGCCGATGCACCCGCGTCCAGGCCAGGAGCTTCTTGAGCGGCAGCGCGTTGACGACCTGCGCGGGAGTGATCCAGGCGCGGCGCGCCGTGGCGATGCCGAGCGCCATGCCGTCGAGCTGGGGCAGGTCGTGAGTGTCCGTGCTGATGGCGATCCGGACCCCCATCTCCGCCGCGCGCCGGGCGTGGGTGTCCTTGAGGTCCAGGCGCTGCCACGAGGCGTTGATCTCCACCGCCTTGTCGTGCTCCTTCGCCGCGGCGAAGACCTGTTCGAGGTCCACGTCGTAGGGGTCGCGCTCGCCGATGAGTCGTCCCGTGGGGTGGACGAGGATGTCCACGCAGCGATGGGAGAGCGCCCGGACGATGCGCGCCGTCATCTCGGCCCGCGGCTGCTTGAACCGCGAGTGGACGGCCGCCAGCACCACGTCCAGCTCGGCAAGGAGGTCATCCGGGAAATCCATGCGCCCGTCGGTCAGGATGTCGCACTCGCTCCCGGCGAGGATGCGGATCCGGTGCTTCGCCTGGAGCGCCCGGATGCGGGTGATCTGCTCGCGCAGCTCCTCGGGCGTGAGCCCGCCCGCCACCGTCGAGGAGCGCGAGTGGTCGGAAACGAGGATGTACTCGTAGCCGCGCGCCTCGGCCTCGGCCACCAGCCGCTCGAGCGGCAGCCGCCCGTCGGACCAGTCCGTGTGGGCGTGCAAGTCCCCGCGGATGTGCTCCGTGGCGACGAGGTGCGGCAGACGGCCGCCGAGCGCCGCCTCGATCTCGCCCGCGTTCTCGCGCAGCTCGGGCGGGATCCACGGCAGGCCCACCGCCTCGTAGACCTCCGCCTCCGTGGCGCCGCCGACCCGCTGTCCCGTCTGCTCGCTGAACACCCCGTACTCCGAGATCTTGAGCCCCTGCGTCTGCGCGATCTCCCGGAGGCGCACGTTGTGGTCCTTGGAGCCGGTGAAGTACTGGAGCGCGGCGCCGTAAGCCTCGGGCGCGACCACTCGAAGATCCACCTGCAGGGGCGCGGCGCGGGCGTCCGCCCGGCATTCGATGGAGGCCTTGGTGTCGCCCTGGGCGAGCACGGTTTGCACCACGGGAAGGCCGACGAAGCGGTCGATGACGCGCTTGGGGTCCCGGCAGGCCACGAGGATGTCGAGGTCGCCCACGGTGTCGCGCCGCCGGCGGGCGGATCCGGCGACCTCGATGGCGGTCACCTCGCCCGTGGCCCGCAACGCCGCGATGATCTCCTCGGCGCGGACCAGCGCCAGGCCCAGCGGGAGACGCTCCTGGCCGGCGCGCAGCGTGCGGAGGCCGGCCAGGATGTTCTCGCGGGTCTTGGCGCGGATGCCCGGCACGCGCAGGATGTCGCCGGAGGCCGCCGCCTGCTCGAGCTTGTCCACGCTGTCGATGCCGAGGTGCTCGTGGAGGAGCCTGGCGGTCTTGGGGCCGACGCCGCGCACCGCGAGGACCTCGAGGAGCCCGCGCGGGAGCTCGGCTCGCAGCGTGTCGAGCTCGGCGATGCGCCCGGTCTCGAGGTACTCGGTGAGGTGGGCGGCGAGGCCCTTGCCGATGCCGGGGATGGACGAGAGCTCACCTCGCGTGGCGACGCGCGCCACGTCCTCGGCGAGGCTCTCGAGGTTCTGGGCGGCGCGCTCGTAGGCGCGGACGCGGAAGACGTTTTCACCCTTGATCTCGAGGAGCTGCGCGATCTCGGCGAAGAGTCGGGCGATCTCCGCGTTCTTCACGCGCCCATGGTATCCTGGCGCAGCGCAGTCCGCATCACCACGTCGCCTCACAGGAGTGTGCGATGACCGAGGACAGCACGCGCCACCTGCTCAAGGCATTCGGGATCGCAGTGACCAACCTGGAGGACGCCGTCGCGGCCGGCACCGCGGACGGGGCCAAGAAGGCGGAGATCGAGCTGCGCGCCCGGATGCGGGACATCATCGCGCTGGTCGAGCGCCTGTCGGAGCGCGCCGCGAAGCTCTCGTGACGCCGAGCGCCCTCGTCGACGCCTCCGGCGCCGCGCTGACCCTCGCCGAGCCGCCCCGCCGCATCGTCTCCCTCGTCCCCAGCATCACCGAGATCCTCTTCGTGCTGGGCCTCGGCCCCGCCGTGGTCGGCTGCACCATCTACTGCACCGAGCCCCCGGCGGGGGTGATGGCCACGACGCGCGTCGGGGGCACGAAGAACCCCCGGCTCGACCTGATCCGCGCGCTCCGCCCCGATCTCGTGCTGGCCAACATCGAGGAGAACCACCGCGAGCACATCGAGACGCTCCGCGGCTGGGGCATTGCCGCGCACGTGAGCTACCCGCGGACCGTCGCCGACGGGATCCGGCTGATCAGCGATCTCGGGCAGGTGACGGGCGCCACGGCGCGGGGCGCCGCGCTGGCGGAGGACCTCGAGCGGCGCCTGGCCGAGGTGACGGCGCGCGCGCGGGCCCGGGCGCGCCCCACGCGCGTGTTCTACCCCATCTGGCGCCACCCGTACATGACGATCAGCCGGGATACCTACGTCCACGACGTGCTGGCGGTGTGCGGCGGGGACAATGTCTTCTCGGATCGCGACAGGCGCTATCCGGAGGTGTCACTGGACGAGGTGGCCGCGGCGCGGCCCGAGGTGATCCTGCTGCCGGACGAGCCGTACCGCTTCCGGGAGGCCCACGTCGTGGACTTCACGCCGTATCAGGAGATGCCGGCCGTTCGCGATCGACGCACCCACCTGGTGGACGGGCGCCTCTGCTCCTGGTTCGGCCCGCGCATGGCCGAGGCCTTCACGATCCTGCCCGCCCTGCTCCACCCGTGACCCGATCGGGCGCGGGGCTACTCCACCTCGAGGATCATCTCGATCTCGACGGGGATCCCCATGGGCAGCTCGGCCATTCCCACCGCCGAGCGTGCGTGACGGCCGTTCTCGCCGAACACCTCGACCATCAGGTCCGAGAAGCCGTTGATCACCTTGGGCTGGTCGCCGAAGCCGTCGGCAGAGTTGACCATACCCAGGACCTTGACGATGCGCTTCACCTTGTCCAGGCTGCCGAGGATGACGCGCGCCGAGCCGAGCAGGTTGATCCCGACCTCCCGCGCGATCTTGTAGGCTTCTTCGGTGGAGAGGTCTCGACCGACCTTCCCCCGCGCCGTCGGCTGGCCGTCCAGCCGAACGGGCCCGTGCCCTGACAGGTAGAGCAAGTTGCCGACGCGGACGCCGGGGATGTAGTTGCCCACCGGTTTCGCGGGCTGAGGCAAACTGATGCCGAGATCCTTGATCCTGGTTTCTGCGCCCATCGAGGGCCTCCCTGGTGTTGAAAGGTAAGTCAGACGCTACCACGTGTATCTGGTCGAACAGAAAGACTTTTGTTTGATCGAGGGCGGCAGGACCGGACGGCCATTGCTATCTCGGGAGGGCCATCTCCTCACTGCCGACGCCCACGAAGAAGAACGCCGGGCCGTCGGAGTCGGAGCGCCAGACGATGGCCTCGACCTCCAGCGGCCGGCCATGAGGGGGACGGAAGCGGAGCGTCGCGGGAGCGCCGACCTGGAGTTGTGCCTCGAGGTGTACCTTGGCCCCGACGGGGCTGAGATTGACCGTCTGCCGCTCGAAAGCCTGGCCGCCCGTTTCCACCGTGACCGGCCAGGAGACCCTGGACCTGGGATGCCTGCGGAGATCAGCTTGTTCGTCACTCATGGGAGCCCTCTCCCCTGTCCCTCGGTCGGGGCACCGGGGACGCGGTTCCCCAGTAACGTGTCAAGAAGCTGCCGAGTTGTCAAGAATTGCGCCACCCTGCTTGGGCAGGACGGCGTGATCTGTGACAGAATGCCGGCAGTGAGATCGGAGCCCCGCCCATGACCCAGCCGGCCATTCCCTTTCCCTCAGCGACCCTCGTGCTCCTGCGCGATCGGCCTGCGGGGGGCGTCGAGACGCTCCTCATCAAGCGCCACGCGAAGAGCAAGTTCGCGGGGGGCGACTACGTCTTCGCCGGAGGCAAGGTCGAGACCGACGACGTGCCGGATGACGCCGAGGCCTTCTGCGCGGGGCTCACGGCTGCGGAGGCCGCCGGGCGACTGGGAGGCGGCATCGGGCCGCGCGAGGCTCTCGGCTTCTGGGTCGGCGCCATCCGCGAGGCCTTCGAGGAAGTCGGCGTGCTGCTGGCCTACACGGCCTCGGGCGATCTCGTTCACTGGGGATCCGAGGATCGGGAGCGCTACGCCGCCCATCGAGCCGCCTGCCACGAAGCCAACCCGGCCTTCTTCGCCATGCTGCGGGCCGAGGGGCTCACGCTCGCGATGGACCGGATCGGCTACTTCGCCCACTGGATCACGCCCGAGGAGAACCCGATCCGCTTCGACACGCGCTTCTTCGCCGCCGTGATGCCGCCGCGCCAGGACGCCGGGGCCGACGGCCGGGAGATCGTGGCGGTGAAGTGGCTGACGGCGGAGGAGGCCTTCGGCGCGTTCAAGCGCGGGGAGATCTCGCTCCGGGTCCCGACCATCAAGAACCTGGAGCTGCTGCGCGGGGCGTCCACGGCCGCGGCGCTCGTCGCGTCGCTCGGCACGCGTGAGGTCACGCCCATCCGCCCGCGCGTCTTCATGGTCGACGGCAAGCCCACGCCGGTCCTGCCCGGCGACCCCCGCTGGTACTGATCCTGGCCGCCTGCTGAAAGACTCACAGGCTGCTCAAGAAGGTCCAGATGCGAGGCGGCGCCCGACGGCGGCACGCGAGCTGAGCCTGCTGACGGACAACGTGCTGAGCGCGCTGAAGTCACTGGCGCTGCCGGCGCCCCTCAGCGCGGCGCGGCCCAAGCGGCTGCGCTTCGCGGTGTTCACGCT